>DVHU01000103.1 GCA_018711815.1 Candidatus Egerieimonas intestinavium | reverse complement strand
AATGGGTAATACTATAAACAGATAAGTAATTCGACAGCCAAAAAGCAGAAGTTCCGACAAGACAATTATACATATCTGTTTCTTATCAAAGAAGAATTTTTCCCATAGACACAGAAAATTTTACGCCCTCCGGGACGGGACAGCGGCGCGCCACTGAAACTCCAAATCGCGGCGTGCACTATGCCTTAAAACCCTCCTGCGCTGAGGCGGCAGGCGGTCCGAGGATGGGTATGTCTCTGGGGATACTATCTGTAGGGAACCTTCCGTCTATTCGTTCCTGGCCGGGGCCCAGATATTGTCCTGCTCGTTACTCGTTTTTGAGCGATACGTAGGTGTACCCCGGATTTTCATCCGGGTTGCCATATATCCTGCAGTCCGTTTTTTCTGCCTTTCGCAACCGTTACGTCTGTCCTCGCGGACTCCGCTTTGGTGGACTGCCCGAAGCTTCAAGCATTTACTCCTCTGTGCGTTTATTTTAGAACTCCGCACTCCACAGGCTGGCAGACCGGCCGTATCTGGTCTGTGTGACCTGTGCATGGCTCACTGTGTAAAATATCGGAAATTTACGTCCCCTGTGATTTTCGGGGGAACCTAAGTTCGTTTTCAGGCCGGAGAGGCCTTTTTTTATTGTGGCTCCGGCCAGGACTGTACCCAGCAGCCCCACCTTGTCGATGAAACCGTCCAGGAAGTCCAGGGCGGAGGTGCCTCCTTCCACAAGACCTGTAAATAGATCGGTATCCAGGGCAGTATCGGAGAGACCCTGGAAACTGTTTTTCAACCCCTGAATCTTCCCCTCCAGAGAATCCTGATAAGCTTCATAGCTCTTCATGGCCTGGCCGGAAGACTGCTGGGCCAGCTGGGCATAGCGCTGGGTGAGGGAGTAGTTTTCCATCAGGGCGTCAAAGCCGTTTCTGTTTTCTGTCCCGGCAAAGGCGTTGGCGATGGAAAGCTTGGAGGAGGCCTCCAGGCTGCCCCATCGGGCGGCGATATCCTCCAGTACCTGGTCAAAGGCCCGGAGCTGGCCCATACTGTTGGTCAGGGAGACGCCGGCCTGGGATAGGCTGCGCTCCAGGCCGGAGGCGTCCTGGCCTGAGCCGCCGAAAAGCTTGGAAATCTGGGCCTCCTCCAGCCGGGAGAGCATAGTCTCCAGGGCGTCTGCGGCGGAGGAGATGCCGCCGCCGGATTTTTCGCCCATCACCGCCAGGTAGGAGAGGAGCTTTTCTGTCTCCACTCCGGCGGCGCTTGCCCCGGCGGCCAGCTGGGAGAAGGCCTGGGTGAGGCTTCCGGTGTCCAGGGAGGTGGACAGATCCATGGCGTTCACCTGATCCACAAGGGCGGCCAGCTGATCCGCGGACAGATGGTAGGCCTGCGTTGCCTGGGAAAGAAATTTGTCGGCCTCCTGGGAGGAGATTCCTCCGGTTTTGGCCAACACCAGGGAGCTTTCCACCAGCTTTTGGGCGTCCTGGATGGACTTCCCCTGTCGGAGCCACTGGGAAGCGCTGGCGGCCAGTTCTGTGCCGGTGATGTTCAGCCGGCGGCCCAGCTCCGTGTAGGTTTTCATCAGGGAGGCCGCCTGCTGCTCGGTCATACCGGTGGCGGTTCTCAGCTGAGTGAGGGCCTTTTCGATGGTCAGGACCTCAGCGGACATTTTCTGCAGTATCTTATAGGGATCTGTCAGGCCGCCGGTCAATTTTTCCAGGGAGAAGCCCTGGTTATTATTCTGCGCCATAGCGTCACCCCCTCGCCATTAATTTATCCAGATACTGCTGGGCCATCTGGCTGGCCAGCTGGTCGGGGGTTATATCTGCTGAGAGCAGCTTTTTGTTGGCCTCGGCCATCTCCTGGGGAGTCATAAGCTTCATGACCTCCTCATTGTAGGCGTTCTGCCGGGACTGCTGGGAGAGCAGCTCCTCCTGCTGGCGGGCGGCCCGGATCAGGGCCTGGTGAAGCTCGGCCTCCTTCTCCAGAATCTCCCCCAGCTTGCGGTCCAGCAGGGGATTTCTGTAGAGCAGCTCCTGCTTGCGGTACTCGATGACTGCGGAGGCGTTGGTCTGGATAAATTCCATCTCCTCCTGCCGGTTCTCCATAAACTCCTGGATCAGGGACCGCAGCCGGGGCTCCTGCTGGGAGAGGCTGTAGAGGTCGTCGCCCTCCTCCCAGAGAACGCCCTCCAGGCAGAAGCGGGCGATTCCCGTCACCAGGCCGCAGTACCTGCAGTAGGGCGTGTAGCGCAGGGAGCCGTTTTTCTCCCGGTCTATCACGTAGGAAACCATGGTGTTGATCACATCGATTTTTTCTGCCAGGGTGATGGGCTGTTTAATTGATAGGGTTCCGTTTATTTTCATGATCATTCTCCTTTATGCGGAAGTCTGCCGGCTCTTCATCAGCTGGGCGATGCGGCTCTGGTCGCTCATGGGGATCACGGAAAGCTTGTTCATCTCCACCTGGACGGTGGCGTGCATATAGTCGTTTCCGCCGGCCTCCTCATAGCTGCCGAACTGCTCCCAGAAGGCGTGGGCTTCCATCTCCGTCCATGCCCTCTGGGGATTGCTGTGCTCCCCGGTGTAATAGCGGTAGGCGGACAGAAGCTTTCCCCGGCTGCTGGAGAGCTCATACCTGCGGTTTCGCTCATCCAGCCGGCCCAGCTGCCGGCTCAATTCCTCTTGTTTTTCAATGACGCGGTTCAGGGATTCCGTGAGCTCAGCCTGGATTTTCCTGCTCTGCGCCTGGTCCTGCTCCCGGAGCTTCCGGTAGCCGGAGACCTCCCGGACGGCGGCCTGCAGCATGTGATCCTTCTCCTTCTGGGCCTCATAGTAAGGAATCCAGGCGCCCTTGTAGAGCTTGTGGTAGAAGGTGAAGCACAGCAGCAGAAACAGGGCCAGGTGCCCCAGGCGAATCCCCAGAAATTCGTAATCCCCGAAGAGCGTAAGGAAGGCGTCCATGGGCTGACCCTAGCCTTCCGGCCTCTTTTCAATAAACTGGGAGAAGAGCTGGTGCAGTCCGGTGCTGGCCAGACCGCTGACCAGGCCGCCCAAGATGGTGTCCGGGGAAAGGCTCCAGCCGGCCAGCCAGGTGCAGAGCAGGACCCCCAGGAGGGCGCAGGCGGTGGGGATAAAGCGGTTGTCCAGATCTTCCACCCAGTGCTTGAGGATGTAGCCTACGCACAGGCAGATGCCAAGAACCGTAGGCTGCATAAATTCAGTTAAAAAATCCATACGTTATTCCTTTCCTGAAAGAAGGGGGGACGTACTCAGCGCCTGCCGCTGTGTAGCTATGAATCTGCGGGCTGTCAGGGAGAGCGTCTCCTGAAGCTTTCGGTATGGTTATCCGGTTTGGGCGAATGTGCCGAGCACAGCCTGGAGACCAAGGGCTCCAGGTGAGCGCAGGCTGAGCACAAAGGGATAACCATGCGAAAGCTTCCAAAAGACGCAGACTCCTAAGCACAGAGAGAACAGCTATACGGCAGGGGCCGCAGACGGCCCCCTTCTTGAAGAAGCTTAATCGGTGATCTCGCTCATGTCGTACTTATACAGCTTCCACAGGGACTTCTCCCCGCAGGTGGTCATGGCGTCGATGGACAGGCTCTGTACGGCGGCCTGGTCTCCCAGCTGGTAGCTGATCTCTCCGCTGACCTTGCCGGCGGGCAGCACCATCTGAGCCGGGATATCCTTCTTGGTGCAGATGTCCGTCAGCCACAGATTCACGTAGACGGCCACAGTCTCGGAGAATCTGTCGGCGTCGTTGTCCAGCTCCTGGTAGGAGGTAAAGGAGGGGAAGTACTCCACGTAGATCCGATCTCCCTCCGTGAATTTGCCCGTGGGCAGCGTGATCTTCTTGGTCTCCGGATCGTAGGCGAATTCCTGGGCGGTGGCGGAGGCAGCCTGGGCGCAGGCGTTCAGGCGGTCCGGGTCTCCGGTCTCGTCGAAGGGATAGACGAATTTGATCTCGCTGCCCGCGGCGCCGGAGGCCTTGTGGGAGGTGGTGGCGGTAGCCTGATCCTCGCTCAGGGAGACAGTCAGAGTCTCCGCAAACATGATGGCGTTTCCGCCGGTTACCTTGCGCAGCACGCCGCCGGTCTGGGTCTCCAGATAGCCGATGTCGATGCTGCCGTTGTCGGCGGTCAGCCCGGCCACCTTATTTACGTCGAAGCCCACCAGGTGGGTGCCGTCCTGGCCGTCGGCCCAAACGGTCTCAGAGGAGCCGGTGATGGTGGCTGTTTTCAGGTCGGACAGGATGAACTTATTCTTTCCGGTGGTGATGTCCTTGCCTGTGATGTTTCTGATTTTCTTTAATGCGTATCTCATGGTTAATTCCTCCTGAAGATAGATAGTTTAATAGGGGCGCCGGGCGGCTAACCGGCCCAGTGCAGGGACGAAAGGTCCAGGCCTTTTCTGTCCAGAGTACCGGCGTACAGGCCGGTGAGGGTGTGATTGTACTGCAGCAGCCTGTCGCTGCGGCGGACGGCGTCCACCAGGTCATAGATGTGAAGGTCTCCCCGGTTAAAGGGAGTGATGCCGCCGGGGCAGGCCCAGGTGGCGGCGGAGATCAGATTGCCCAGGCGGCTTTGGGAGTTCTTGTCCCCGGAGTCCTCCTGGCGCCTGCGTGCTTCCCGTTTCCGGCGTTCCCGCTCGTCCTCGATGAGCACCTGTTTGGCGTGAGCGTCCTCCGGGTGAATCCGGTCTCCGTCCTGGATGCCGTTGATAGCTTTGACAAATTCATAGATGTAGAGATAAGATACCTGGTCGAAGAGAAATTTGCCGCTGCCGTAGCCCACGGCTTCCCGGCCCTCGCC
>DVHU01000102.1 GCA_018711815.1 Candidatus Egerieimonas intestinavium | reverse complement strand
AAAATCGTAAAATTGTTTCTTTCATCATCCTACAGAACAATCCGCTGTTTGACAAGGAAAAAAGCCAAACTTTAGATACTGTTCACTCGTGCCTCGTAAACAGTATCATTCGCGGGCTCATTTAAAGTTTTGCTACGCAAAAGGAGCCCGCTCACACCTGAATCATGTTCTCACGCCGCAAACAGCAAGTGTTTGCGGCTGCCCCGTGAACAGTTACCAACTTTGCACAACTGACACATATAATGCCTAACTAACAGTTTAAAAACACAGGATTTTTTGTTATACTAGATACATGAGGCTGATGTAAAAACACATCAATATCTGGGAAATATGGGAAAGTTTATAGGATACAGTTTAACAGTTTACAAAGCAGATGAACAGAAGTAGCATTTTGACAGACAGACAGACAGAGTCTGTCCTTTTCTGATTATTTATTAATTTTTGCAAATATAATAGTAGAGAAAGCAACAGAGCAAGGTGTATTCTGCCCGATTTACCACGGGCGGGATGCGCCTTTTTACGTGCGAAGAAGATAAAAACATGCAGAGGGTAAAAGAAAGGAAATGAGAATGAAAAGAAAAATAAAGACAAAAGTGCTGTCACTGTTTTTAACATTGATCCTTTTGACAGGTTATATGCCGGCAGCTGTGTTTGCAGAAGAAAATTCCACAGCGATTCCGACTCTTACGGTAAACAGCAGTACGATTGCTTTTGGCGGACGTACCTGGTGGGTGATTGGGGATTCCACTACCGGCGTTTATCCTTTGGAAAACAGCAACAGCATTACTTTACTGGCAAAGGAATATCAGGAGAGTGATGATACGCGTTTTCGTGAGAGTCGGGAGACTGATCCGGACAATGAGAATATGATACCTCATAAAATTCCTGAAAGCCCGTATGGTTCCGAAGAGTATTATGCCGCAAATCCTGCCGGACTGGAACCATGGGACAGTCCCAACGAATATGCTGGAAGTACTCTGCAGCAGAAAGTGGAGGCAATAGCGGACAGCTTTTCAAAGGCCGAGCAGGGTGCCATTAATGCAAGGATCATTGAAGGAGTTGGTGCTTATAACAAAGAGGAAGGAAAATTAGAGAGTGGAAATCCTTACTGTCCGGCGGACTGGTCTGCAGCAGGCCAGTCTATTGAAAATCAGCGTGTCTGGGAATTGTCTCATGAAGAAGTAAGAAAAATAGGAAACAGTACTGTGACCAGCTATGGGAAAACATGGTGGCTTCGATCATCTTATCACATTATGAGTAATTGTGTGCTTCTGATCGACAAAGGTGGAACACAAATACCATATGTAAATTGTGATCATCCGGCTTCACATGCTACGGAATTCTATGCAGCTCGTCCTGCACTGAGTCTGAATCTTTCTTCTGTTTTGTTTGCGTCTTCAGCCAATGCGCAGCAGGGAAAGTCATCTGTATCTGTTGGAAGTCAGCTGACGAATGCGGCGGGTGTTACGCAGCCGGTTTGCGATGCGGATCATCCGGTTAAATTTACAATGAAGGACGATTCCCAGACTTTAAGCGTTTATGCAGCTGTCAATACTGAGGAAAACGAGGCCGCTCAAAGCGGAAGCACCCTTGCCTTTGACTATGACGAGGCTACCGTCGGCTCAGGCCAATTTGTTTCCTGCGTGATGACGGACAGCAGCGGCGCTGTGCAGTATTATGGAAAGCTGGCGGATTGCAGCAGTAAGGGAAGCGGAAAACTGGAGATTTCTTTAAACGGCGTGGCGGACGGAACTTATACCTTACAGATTTTCGCGGAGAAAGAGAATGGAGATATGGAGACGGATCTGTGCAGCCAGCCGATAAGAATGACGGTTGCTGTCAGCAGCGGGACGGGAACAGTGAGCAATTTTGGCGGCACGATTCTTCACGAGCATGACTGGTCAGATGCATGGAGCGGCAGCCAAACGCACCACTGGCATGTGTGCCAGAATGGAGACTGTCCGGAAACAGATGATGCCAAGAAAGACGGATATGCAGAGCATACTTATGACAAGGAAGTAGATTCCCTGGAATACCTATTCAGCGAGGCAAACTGTACGGATGCTGCATTATATTACTATTCCTGTGAATGCGGTGCAAAAGGAGAGCAGACATTTAGCGTCGGACAGCCCAATGGACATGACTTTGGCCATTGGGAAAGCCAGGGAGACGGAACGCATACCAGAACATGTAAAAATTGTCCTAAAACACAAACGGAAGACTGTACCGGCGGAACAGCCACCTGCCAGAAGAAAGCGGTCTGCACCAAGTGTGGAACCGAGTATGGGGAGAAGAACCCGAGCAATCATGAGGGAACGGAATCGTGGCTGCAGACGGAGACGACGCACCAGCGAGTATATAGCTGCTGCAATACGCCGATATCCGAAGCGGCAGATCACGAGTGGGAGAACGGTACTTGTACAGTCTGCCAGTATCCGTGTAAACACACGGGCGGCGAAGCAACCTGCACCCAAAAGGCCATCTGCGGGATTTGCGATAGCCAGTACGGAGCGATAAATCCGGACAACCATAAGCCCTCAGAGGAATGGGCATGGGAAAACGACAGGCATTATCGTATATGCGAAAACGGCTGCGGCACACGCCTTGACGAAACGGATTGCTACGGCGGCACAGCAACCTGTAGGGATAAGGCATTGTGTGATGGGTGTGGTCATGCCTATGGAGATTACGGAAATCATAGCATGACAGAACATCCGGCGAATGAAAAAACCTGTACAGAGGACGGAAACAGCTTGTATTGGAACTGCTCGGTCTGCGGAAAGTATTATTCGGACGAAAGCGGAAAGGCGGAAATCAAGAAAGATAGCTGGATAATCCCGGCGGCACACTCATTTAGTGCATGGACGGACGAAGTTCCGGCAGACTGCATACAGGAAGGGACAAAGGGGTATAAGGCGTGTACGGAATGTGACAGGTATTTTGATGCGGACGGTAATGAGATTACAGACCTGACGATCCCAGTGAATAAAGATAATCATATGCATGCTGAGGATAAGCCGGAAATATCTGCGGGCTGTGAGACTGTGGGATATACGGCAGGCGTGTACTGTACCGATTGCGGCACATGGGTAAGCGGGCATGAGGAGATTCCGGCAGCAGGACACGGTGAATTAAAGACGGAAAAAGCGAAAGCGGCCACCTGTACAGCGGAAGGCTATACGGGCGATAAGGTTTGTATAGTGTGCAATGAGGTTGTAGAGCAGGGCGAAGTAATACAGAAACTTGCTCATAGCTGGGGCGAACCATCCTGGGAGTGGAGCAATGACTATACTTCGGCTGCGGCAATCTTTATCTGCAAGAATGACGGCAGCCATACGACAACGGTAACCGATAAAAACTCGAAAGAGGCTACCACGCCGGCAACCTGTACGGCGGATGGGGAAACGGTCTACACCGCCACAGTGGAACTGGAAGGGAAGACCTATTCCAAAGAAAGCAGCCGGATAATCCCGGCGGCACACACATTTGGCGCATGGACGGACGAAGTTCCGGCAGACTGCATACAGGAAGGGACAAAGGGGTATAAGGCGTGTGCTGTGTGTGGAAAATATTTCGACACCGACGGGAATGAGATCACGGATCTGACGCTCCCAGTGAATAAAGATAATCATATGCATGCTGAGAATAAGCCGGAAATATCTGCGGGATGCGAGACTGTGGGATATACGGCAGGCGTGTACTGTACCGATTGCGGCACATGGGTAAGCGGGCATGAGGAGATTCCGGCAGCCGGACATAAAATGGAATTAGTGGAAAAAGTTCCGGCAGCTCCTGATACGCCGGGAAAAGAAGCATACTATATCTGTCCGGTTTGCGGTAAGTATTTTGCAGATGAATCCGGAAATACTGAGATTGAAGACCTTGAGAACTATGGCGTGATCGCGCCCACAGGAGTTCCTGCTAATTCGGGAACCGATAAACCCGAAACGGACAAACTGGGAACAGACAGTACTCCTGAGACAGGAGACAACAGCGCACAAATCATCTGGATGAGTCTTATGCTGGCGTCAGGTATCACCCTGACAGGTACTGTAGTTTATACACGAAAGAAAAATTATAAAAAATAATACAAGGCAGCGGTTTGACATTGGCTGCAGCATCTCCACCTACACTATTGACAGAATGGAAAAAACAGGGTAATATAAATCCTATTAAAACGATAGGAGATTAAGCCCATGGAGAAAAGGAATTACCGATTTGAGACTTTACAGCTGCACGCAGGGCAGGAACAGCCGGACAGCGCCACCGGGGCCCGGGCCGTTCCCATTTACCAGACCACTTCCTACGTATTCGCGGACTGCAACCAGGCGGCGGCCCGGTTCAGCCTGGAGGAGGAGGGCAATATCTACGGGAGACTGACCAATCCCACCCAGGAGGCCTTTGAACAGAGGATGGCGGCCCTGGAGGGAGGAACGGCAGCCCTGGCTGTGGCCTCCGGGGCGGCGGCCATCACCTATACCTTTCAGAATCTGGCCAAGGCGGGGGATCACCTGGTAGCCGCAAAAACCATTTACGGGGGCTCCTACAATCTGCTGGCTCACACCCTGACGGAGTACGGGATCACCGTCACCTTTGTGGATCCCGACGACCCGGAAAATTTCCGCAGAGCCATCCGGGAAAATACCCGAGGGGTATTCCTGGAGACCCTGGGAAATCCCAACTCTAACGTAATCGACATGGAGGCGGTGGCAGACATCGCCCACGAGAATGGAATTCCCCTGGTGGTGGACAACACCTTTGCCACCCCTTATCTGTTCCGGCCCCTGGAGCACGGGGCGGATCTGGTGGTTCACTCGGCCACAAAGTTTATCGGGGGACACGGCACTGCTCTGGGCGGAGTCATCGTGGAGGGCGGTGCCTTTGACTGGGCGGCCAGCGGCAAGTTCCCGGGACTCTCCAAGCCCAACCCCAGCTATCACGGGGTGTGCTTCACCCAGGCAGCCCCGAAAGCGGCCTTTGTGACCAGCATCCGGGCGGTGCTTCTGCGAGATACAGGGGCGGCTATCTCCCCCTTCCACGCGTTTTTGCTGCTGCAGGGGTCAGAGACCCTCTCCCTGCGGGTGGAGCGCCATGTGGAGAACGCTCTGCAGGTGGCAAAATATCTTTCCGTCCATCCTCTGGTGGAGAGGGTAAATCATCCCTCCCTGCCAGAGAGCCCCTACCATGGGCTCTATGAGCGGTATTTCCCCAGAGGGGCGGGATCGATCTTTACCTTTGATATCCGGGGAGGAGAGCAGGAGGCCAGAAATTTCATCGATCACCTGAAGCTGTTTTCTCTGCTGGCCAACGTGGCCGACGTGAAATCCCTGGTGATCCACCCGGCTAGCACCACCCACGCTCAGCTGACAGAGGCGGAGCTCAAGGAGCAGGGAATCGGGAAAAACACCGTCCGCCTCTCCATCGGCACGGAGCACGTGGAAGATATTTTGGAGGATCTGGCTCAGGCCCTGGAAAAATCCGGCAGCCGGGCATAAATTTCCCTGGATACCTCTTCCACGGATTTTCCGGTGGTGTCGATGATAATTGTAGAAAGCTGACCGTACAGGGGAAGCCGCTCCAGGCTTCTTCTGATTACCCCGGCGTCCCGAAGGCCTGCCCGGATATCCTTTTCCAGGCGGGCCTTCAGGGCGCTTTTCTCTGCGGTCAGGGAGAAGAGAGATATCTGTATTCCTTCGGTGTCCAGGCGATTGAGGATTTCCTCTATAATCTCTTGGCGGTGCATAACCCAGCAGAAAAGGACGGTCTCATAGGCGGGACAGCGGAGAAAATTATTCAGCAGATGGCAGATGTTGTCCAGAACCATTGCTTTCGTTTGCTCCGTCACCAGAAAGGGATCCGCATCCCAGCACCAATCCCCGTCCAGAAAAACACATTTAGGCAGCCGGGCTTTCAGGTGTTGACATACGGCAGTTTTTCCCACGCCCATGGGACCGCCGATGAAAATCAGCTTTTTCTTCATCAGGAACCTCCTTTCTTTTCGGTTTCATTTTCTAGTCAGACAGTGGTAATTTTACTCTTCCTTGTTTTGTGATGCAGCCTTTTTCTCAGCGCTGCGCCGGCGCAGTCCGGCGGTTATAGCCACTGCCGCGCAGCCGATGGCGGCGCCCAGGGAGTCGATCCCCACGTCCATCACCGAGGGGCCCCGGCCGCCCACAAAGGACTGATGAAACTCATCGCTGGCGGCAAAGGCGGCGCTAAGGAGCAGAGCCAGGAGAAAGCGGCGCATCCCCCGGGCGCCGTACACGGTCAGGGGCAGGGAGAAGGCCAGGGCCAGCAGGCAGTACTCGCTCATGTGGGCGGCCTTTCGCACCGGCGTGTGGATGGCCTCTATCCGCATCTCCCGTTCCTGGGGAGACAGCTGCTCCCCGGTGATAGACTGACCGATATCTACCAGCCGGGAGCTGATTTCATAGCTGAGTCCGGCAGATTCCTCCCCGGTTTGGGAGGAAAAAGAGAAGATTATGCACATGAGCAGCACCGCCGGCAGGGCGGAGCAGGCCTTTAACAGAGGGTGCAGTTGTCTTTTCATGGAAGACCTCCTTAGTGTTGAATGATTTTGTGCCTAACTATTATAGCATAACCGCCGGGCGGATACGCTGCAAAGGGGTAAATTTGCCAGGATAAAATTTTGTCCGGGCCGGGGGCTTCTCCGAAAAAAACTGACTGGGAACTGGATTTTTGACGCTGTATTTGATAGAATAAGAAAAACTCGATAAGGAGAAGATAGATGAGTCTTGCAGATAGAATTTTTATTGACATGTGCCGGGATATTATCGATAACGGCTGCAGCACCGAGGGGGAGAAGGTGCGTCCCCACTGGGAGGACGGCAGCCTGGCCTACACCGTCAAAAAATTCGGCGTGGTAAACCGCTACGATTTATCCCAGGAATTTCCGGCCATCACCCTGCGCCGGACGGGCCTTAAGAGCTGCTTTGACGAGATTCTCTGGATCTGGCAGAAGAAATCCAACAATATCCACGACCTGGGTCCCCATATCTGGGACAGCTGGGCCGACGAGGACGGTTCCATCGGCAAAGCCTACGGCTATCAGCTGGGGGTAAAGCATCAGTACAAGGAAGGTATGATGGATCAGGTGGATCGGGTCATCTACGATCTGAAAAACAATCCTTACAGCCGCCGGATCATGACGAATATTTATGTCCATCAGGATCTGCACCAGATGAACCTGTACCCCTGCGCCTACTCTATGACCTTTAACGTGACCAAAGAGCCCGGGGAGGAGCGGCTGACCCTAAATGCCGTGCTGAATCAGCGTTCCAACGATGTGCTGGCGGCCAACAACTGGAACGTCTGCCAGTATGCTCTCTTGGTGATGATGATGGCTCAGGTATGCGGCATGAAGGCGGGACAGCTTCTGCATGTGATCGCCGACGCCCATATCTATGACCGGCATATCCCTCTGGTGAAGGAGCTGATTTCCCGGCCCGCCTACGACGCGCCGAAGGTATGGCTGAATCCTGAGATTACAGACTTTTATGATTTCCGGGTGGAGGATCTGCACGTGGAAAATTACGTGACAGGACCCCAGATCAAAAATATTCCCATTGCGGTGTAGGAGGAGAGAAAATGAAAGCGATTGTGGCGGCAGATAAGAATTGGGCCATCGGTAAGGGAAATGACCTGTTGGTGAAGATCCCCATGGATCAGAAGTTTTTCCGTCAGGAGACCAGCGGCCATGTGGTGGTGATGGGCAGAAAGACTCTGGAGAGCTTTCCCGGGGGAATGCCCCTGAAAAACAGGACAAATATTGTGCTGACCAGGCGTCAGGACTACGACGGCAAGGGGGCTCTGGTGGTTCACAGCCTGGAAGAGCTTCTGGAAGAGCTGAAAAAATATCCTGAGGACGAGATTTACGTGGTGGGAGGCGGACAGATCTATGAACTGCTGCTCCCCTACTGCAATTTGATTCATGTGACCAAGATTAATTTTGCCTACGAGGCGGATACCTATTTCCCCAACCTGGATCAGCTGCCGGAGTGGGAGGTGACGGCCTCCAGCGAGGAACAGACATACTTTGATCTGGAATTTGAGTTCCTCCAGTATGAACGCAAGGCATAGAGCTTAGAAAAGGAGAGGCTGCTGCATTATTCGATATTCTCGCATATTTATGCATTTGTACTCAGCCTGCGCTCACCTGGAGCCTTTAGTCTCCAGGATGTGCTCGGCATATTATTGAAAAATTCAATAATCATGAATTCGTACAAACTGCATAAATATGCGAGATATTCCTTAATTGCAGCAGCCTCTTTATGGTATAGATAAAAAAGGAAAAAAGTGCGCTTTTTCTGTAGTAAAAGGCTAATCGTTTACGTTATATAAGTAGACGGAACACAGAAGAAGCCCAGGGGGAGACATATGTTGCTGTTTTTGAGCATGCTGGACAGTGAGGAAGAAAAGAGCCGTTTCCAGGCGGTTTATGAGAAATACAGCCATTTCCTGTGGTACCTGGCCTACCAGGTGCTCCGGGATGGACAGCTAGCGGAGGATGCGGTGCAGGAGACATTTCTGGCTCTGACCCGCCATATGGACAAGATTCAGGATCCTGAAAGCAAAGCCGCCAGGAATTTTTTGTCTACCATCGTGCGAAATAAAGCCATCGACCTGCTGCGAAAGGAAAAAGGAATCAGGACGATCCCCTTTGAGGGCTGGGAGCAGCCCGCCGGGGAGGATCTGTTGGAGGGATATCTGCGCAGGGAGTCCGCGGAAGAGATACGTCAGGCTCTGGATAAGCTGGAGGAGGAGAATCGGATCCTTTTGGAGTACCGTTATCTCCATGGGCTGAGCGAGCGGGAGGTGGCCCGGATCATGGGGATTACCCCAAAGAATGCCAACGTGCGGATTTTTCGGGCCAGAAGGCGGCTGCAGGAGCTGCTGAGACGAGAGGAGGGGATTTCATGAAGCGAGAGGAGGAACTGCTGGCCCAGGCCCTGGAGCGATACTGGGATTGGCGTTGGGAAAATCTCCCCTCCCGGGAAGAGATACTTGACATGCACCGCTTTTCCCCGGAGTTTTTGAGAAATATGGAGAACCTGGAGAAAAAGGCGCAGCCCTGGAAAAGAAAAAGATATACTGCCGGCGTGCGGGCCGCAGGCCTTCTGCTGGTTTTGGCGGCGGGCCTGGGGTCGGTGCAGCTGTGGAGGCTCGGCGGCGGAGGTACCGCGAAGTTCCTGGGCGCTAAGGGTGAGTCGGCGGCCTCCGCCCAGGATGCCCAGGGGAGTTTTGGAGAGGGAGCTGATCAGGGAACTGACACTACCTCCGAAAGCAGCTCTAGTCAGACAAGCGACGAAGCCGCCGGAGGCGGAAGCGACCAGGCGGATGGCGGAACAGCCGGAGGCGGAAGCGACCAGGCGGCTGGCGGGACAGCCGGAGAGGGAAGCGACCAGGCATCTGGCGGGACAGCCGGAGAGGAAGTTGATCAGGAGGACAGCGGCAGCTACGGGGAGTCGGCGCTGACAGTCAGCTGGCAGGCCGACCAGCCGGAGGGGGATTTTCTGGAGACGACTCTGGAAAATACCGGAGACCAGCCGGCCAGCTGCAGTCCCATCCTGAGATCTGAGCGCCTGAGGGAAGGGGAATGGGAGACGATCTGGCAGAGAGAGGAGAGCTGGGAGAGCTGGATTCTGGATCCCCAGTCCGCTCGGCAGGAAGAGATCAGCCTGGGAGAATACGGCATTGATTCACCGGGAGAGTACCGGCTTGTTCGGGAGGCGGACGGCCAGGAGATAACCTTGGATCTGCAGATTCCTTAATAGCAGGAAAGCGGCCTGGCGAAAGTAAGGTTATTAAAGTTAAGGGATAAGGGATTTTTACGTGATGGGCCCGGATTTCCGGGGGAAAGGAGGAGTTATGAGAAGAAGATACGGTGGATGTCTGGCACTACTGTTGACCGCAGGCCTGCTGCTGGGAGGCTGCGGAAGCAAAGGGGGTACAGATTCAGCCCAGGCCGACAGCGGCAGCGGGGAAGTCTACGCAATGGATTCTTACGGGGAGGATGCCGCGGTCCAGAGCGCGTCGGGAGGCACATCCAGCAATGCCGCCGTCACGGAGGAGAGCGTGGAGGGAAACACAGAGCTCTCCGTGAATCAAAAGCTGATTGTCACCAGAAATATGAGCGTTGAGACTTCCAGCTTCGACGATTTTCTCCAGGCGGTGCGGGATAAGACCCAGGAGCTGGGGGGATATCTGGAGAGCACCAGCGTCAGCGGCCAGCCGGAGAAGGGAGGCAGGAACTCTTACCTGGTCATTCGCGTTCCGGCGGATAAGCTGGAGGAATTGACCAAGGTGGCCGAGGACGGCGCCACCGTGCTCAGCATGGATGAGTATACCAGCGATGTTACACTGGAGTATGTGGATGTGGAGAGCCGTCTCACCGCCCTGCGCACAGAGCAGGAGAGTTTGCTGAAGCTGATGGAGCAGGCGGAGAAGCTGGAGGACATTATTCAGCTGCAGACGCGGCTCACGGACGTGAATTACGAGATCGACTCCTACGAATCCCGGCTGCGGACCATGGACAATCAGGTGGAGTACAGCACCCTGTACCTGGATATCCGGGAAGTGGAGCGGGAGCGGGCTGAGAGCGGAAATAAGGGCTTCTGGGCGGAGGTAAAGGACGGCCTGAGCAATTCCTTCTATGGCTTTGGCAGCGGCCTGAGAAGCTTTGGCGTAGCCTTCTTTGTGGCTCTGCCGTATCTGGCGGCGCTGGCAGTTCTGGTGATCGCCGGGGCGGCCCTGATAAAGAAGGGAAAGCGCAGAAAGCAGGAGAAGACCAAGCAGGCGCCGGATCAAGACCAGGGGGAAGAGCCCCGGCAGGAAAAATAAGCGGAAAAGAGATTGACGGGATATAAACGGTTCCAAAGGGGCCGGCCCAATAGACGAACGATCGTTTAATGGGCCGGCCCCTTTGGACTCTTAGCGAGGGCGTAAAATTTTCTGTGTCTATGGGAAAAATTCTTCTTTGATAAGAAACAGATATGTATAATTGTCTTGTCGGAACTTCTGCTTTTTGGCTGTCGAATTACTTATCTGTTTATAGTATTACCCATT
>DVHU01000101.1 GCA_018711815.1 Candidatus Egerieimonas intestinavium | reverse complement strand
AACCCCATCGGCGCCCACAAGAGCGGAAAGATCGGCGAGGATCCCAAGGGAATCCCCAACAACCTGCTTCCCTATGTGGCTCAGGTAGCCATTGGCAAGCTGAAGTGCCTGGGCGTGTTCGGGGACGATTACGATACCCCCGACGGCACCGGCGTCCGGGACTACATCCATGTGGTAGACCTGGCAGTGGGTCATGTGAAGGCAGTGAAGAAGCTGGCGGATAAGGAAGGGGTCAGCATCTACAACCTGGGAACCGGCCACGGCTACAGCGTGCTTGAGGTGGTGAAGGCCTTCGAGAAGGCCTGCGGCCATCCCATCAATTACGAGATCAAGCCCCGCCGGGCCGGCGATATCGCCACCTGCTACTGCGATCCCGCCAAGGCAAAGGCGGAGCTGGGCTGGGAGGCGGCCTACGGCATCGAGGAGATGTGCGCGGATTCCTGGAGATGGCAGTCCCAGAATCCGGACGGCTACGCCACGGAAAAATAAACAGAGAAATGCGGCGGTTCTGAGGAGATCAGAGCCGCCGTTTCTTCTTCGGAGAAAAAGATAGACAGTTATGACAAGTTATGATAAAGTTTAGTCATAAATAGTGACTGATTTTGGAAGAGGAGATAAGAAATGCCGCCGCTGTCTTTGATGATTAAGCCTGTTTCCGGCGCCTGTAACCTGCGCTGCGCCTACTGCTTTTACTGTGATGAGATGGAGAACCGCCAGACGGCCTCCTACGGCTTTTTGTCCCGGGAGACCATGGAGGAGCTGGTAGAAAGGGCCCTCGCCTGGGCGGAGGGCAGCTGCACCTTCGGCTTTCAGGGAGGAGAGCCCACCCTGTGGGGGCTGGAGAATTTCCGGGCCTTTACGGAATGTGTCAGGAGACATAACAAGGGAAACCTGCAGGTGAATTACTTCCTGCAGACCAACGGCTATACCCTGAACCGGGAGTGGGCGTCTTTCTTCCGGGAGCAGGGATTTCTGGTGGGCGTCTCCCTGGACGGAACCATCCACACCCATGACCGGTACCGGAAGGACGCGTCCGGGAAGGGCTCCTTTAGCCGGGTGATGGAGGGGATCGGCTTTTTGACCGAGCAGCAGGTTCCCTACAATATTCTCACGGTGGTGACCCGGGATGTGGCCCTGGCGGTGGATCGGGTATACCGCTTTCTTCGCAGGCAGGGATTTGCCCACCTGCAGTTTATCCCCTGCCTGGATCCTCTGGAGGGAGGGAAGGACAGAAGCTACTCCCTGACGCCGGAGGACTACGGGAGCTTTCTGTGCCGCCTCTTTGATCTCTGGTACGCGGATCTTCAAAGGGGCATTCCCGTGTGGATACGCCAGTTTGACAATTATGTGGATATGCTCTGCGGCTATGAACCTGAGGCCTGCGACATGCGGGGCCAGTGCGGGGTAAATTACGTGGTGGAGGCAGATGGAGGGGTGTATCCCTGTGATTTTTATGTGCTGGATCAGTGGCGGCTGGGCAGCTTCCGTGAGCAGAGTGTTGGGGAAATCGACCGGAGCCGGGAGAAAAGCGGCTTTCTAAAGGGAGTTCCCCTTCCGGAGAAATGTTTAAGCTGTCCCTACAGGCCCCTGTGCCGGGGAGGCTGCAGAAGGCACAGAACAGGAGAAGGTGGGTTAAACTGCTTCTGCGCCGCCTACGAGAAATTTTTCGCCTACAGCGGGGACAGGCTGTGGCGGCTGGCCCGGGCCCGAGTGTGAGAGGAGGGAAGCCCATGACGTATGAGCTGAGGAAGGAGAAGGTAAAGGAGCTGCTGGCGGAGAATGAGGTGGTCAGCAAGAGGCAGCTGGAGGAGACCCTGGGAGTTTCGCCATCCACGGTGCAGCGGGATCTGATTTCCATGGAGAAGGAGGGGATCCTGGCGAGACTGTGGGGGGGAGCCCGGCGGGTAAAAGATAAAAGTATTTACAAGCGCAAGGTGGAGGAGGGAAATATCTCGGGCCCGCTGAAGGTCATCGGAGAGCTGGCGGCCAGCAAGGTGCGGGACGGAGAGCTGATTTTCCTGGGGCCGGGCAAAACAACCCTGGCCATGGCCGAGAATATTACAGCGAAAAATATTACGGTGATTACCAACGGGATTCCGCAGCTGGAGGCCCTCTCCCGAAGAAATATCAATGTCTTTTTGCTTTGCGGGTTCTTCAAGGAATATTCCCGCTCGGTGGTGGGGCGGCAGACGACCAAAATGCTGGAGTCCTACCGGTTTGATAAGGCGTTCCTGGGAGTCCATGGCTTCGGCGCAGACCTGGTTCCCCTCTCCGGGGACGAATACGAGTATGATATTAAAAATATTTGTATCCGCAATGCCCGGGAGACCTACGTTCTGGGGGATCACAGCAAGTTTAACCGGACGGCTATGTATGCCACTCCGGAGGAGTTGTCCGTCTATTTGAATATAATAACCGATCGCCAGCCGGAGGGAATTGGCAAATTTGTACAAGAAAAGCAGGGCTATATCTGGAGGAGAAAAGGAAAATAGTCATACTTAGTCAATAAAATGCTCAATATTCACAAAAATAAGAATAAAATTTGAACTATATTGACTGAAATAGACTAAAAATGATAAGATGAAGCTATCAAAAAACGTAAAAAGGATGGCTTCATCTTATTTTTTGTTTCATATTATCCAGAAAGGAGGGAAGATTCGGATGCGAGTGGAGCTGTCTGAAAAAAGCATGAAAGAGGAGGGAAATGATGAACGCAGTTTTTGATTTTTTATTAAACGATTTTCTTACCAAACCGGTTATCCTCATCGGACTTTTGATTTGTATCGGTTACATCCTGAAGAGAGAGAAGGCCACCAAGATCATAACCGGAACCATCAGCGCCATGGTGGGAATTCAGATGGTCATCTTTGGCGGCAACCAGTTTACCAATACCTTCAAGCCCATTGTGACGGCGGTAAGTGAGGCCACGGGCATTCAGGGATATATCATGGACTCTTACGCCATGAAAGCCACCAGCCAGGAGGCTTTGGGAGACCGGTTCGGCCTCATGGGCTACGCTTTCCTCATTGCCTTTGCGGTAAATATTATCCTGGTGTATTTCGGCAAATATACCAAGGCCAAGGGTGTGTTCCTGACCGGCAACGCGGGCACTGCCCACGCCCAGTCTGTACTGTGGCTGGTTTTAGCCAACATGGTCATCGGCAATGCGGCGGCTGTGGTAGTCACCGGCGTTCTGGTGGGAATCTACTGGGCATACTCCACCACTCTGGCGGCGAAGGTCTGCGACGAGGTCACCGGGGGCGCTGGCTTCACCGTTGGTCACAACCAGCAGATCGGTATCTGGTTCTTCGGAAAGATTGCTCATTTCTTTGGGAAAAAGGAACAGGATGCCGAGACGCTGAAGCTTCCCGGCTGGCTGTCCATTTTCAACAACAACGTGGTAGCCACCTGCGTGATCATGTGGATTTTTGTGGGCGGCTTTATGGCGCCTCTGGGCATCTCCGGCATTGAGGAGCTGGCAGGCGGGGACAGCTGGATAGTCTACATTATTATGGTAGGCATTAACTTCTCCATGGACATGGTGATCCTGCTGACCGGTGTGCGTATGATGTGCGCGGAGCTGACGGAATCCTTCAAGGGAATCCAGGAGAAGCTGGTGCCCAACGCTATCCCGGCCATTGACGTGGCGGCCCTGCTGCCTTTCTCCCCCAACGCGGCTACCCTGGGATTTATCTTCTGTACCATCGGAACCGTGATCAGTATCGGAATCCTGCTGCTGCTAAAGAGCCCCATCATGGTGCTGCCGGGATTTGTGCCCCTGTTCTTCTCAGGCGGTCCCATCGGCGTGGTGGCCAACAAGAAGGGCGGCGTGAAGGCAGTTATCATCTGCTGTATCCTGCTGGGAATGATCCAGTCCTTTGGAAGCGTGTGGGCTATCCAGCTGATGAACTATCCCCAGGGCGTGGGCTGGTCAGGAATGTTTGACTTCAGCACCGTATGGCCGGCAATCACCCAGGCCCTCAGATGGATCGGCGGAATTTTTGCTTAGGAACCATTAAAATAGGTAGAGAAAAATTAAGATTAGGAGTGATAAGACATGAAGGATAAGATTAATGTATTGTTTGTGTGCGGTTACGGGCTGGGAAGCAGCGCTGTGGCGGAGATGCTGGTGAAAAAGGGTCTGGTGGCTGAGGGAGTCAACGCGGATGTGAAGCATACGGCCGTGGGAGAGCTGAGCTCCCTGAAGGATTGGGCCGATGTGGTGGCCATCTCCAAGAAGCTGGCGGAGGGTCTGACCTTTGACGAAAACACACATTTGGTGGAGGTTGTGAACATCATGGACGGCGCGGGCATTGCCAAACAGATCGCCGCCATCGTGGATGAGCACTATCCGGCCGCCAGAAAGTAGGGGCTATGAGAGCGATTATCGTATTTTATGACAGCTTAAACAGAAGATATCTGCCGCCGTACAACCCAAAGTGCGATACGATAGCCCCCAATTTTACCCGGTTGGCTGAGCGCACCGCCACCTTTTGCAATAGCTATGTGGGCAGTATGCCCTGCATGCCCGCCAGGCGGGAGCTGCACACAGGGCGGTATAATTTCCTGCACCGGGAGTGGGGCCCCCTGGAGCCCTTCGACGACTCCATGCCGGAGATTCTGAAAAAGAATGGAATTTATACGCACCTGGTCAGCGACCATCTCCATTACTGGGAGGACGGCGGAGCCAACTATCACAACCGCTACTCCTCCTGGGAGATCGTTCGGGGCCAGGAGGGAGATCACTGGAAGGGACAGGTAAAGCGCCCGGATATTCCGCCGGTGGTGAAGGTTCCCCAGAAGCAGACGGGCGTGGGAGAGTCGGGCCTCTGGCGTTATGACTGGGTAAATCGCCAGTACATCCGGGAGGAGGAAGAGTTCCCCCAGACCCAGTGCTTTGACCGGGGCTGCGAGTTTATTGAGAAAAATAAGGATGCGGATAATTGGCTGCTGCAGCTGGAAACCTTTGACCCCCATGAGCCCTTCTACGTGCCCCAGAAATATCTGGAGCTCTATCCGGAGGATTATCAGGGCAAGCATTTCGACTGGCCCCGGGGGCCTGTGGAGGAGAGCCAGGAGGCCATCGCCCATTGCCGCCGCCAGTATAAAGCCCTGGTGTCCATGTGCGATCACAACCTGGGGCGGGTGCTGGATTTGATGGACCGGTACGATATGTGGAAGGATACCATGCTGATTGTGGGGACAGATCACGGATTTTTGCTGGCGGAGCACGGCCATTGGGGCAAGAACCAGATGCCCTACTACAATGAGGTGGCAAATAACCCGCTGTTTATCTGGGATCCCAGATCTCAGGTGCGGGGCGAGAAACGGCAGGCCCTGGTGCAGATGATTGACTGGGCGCCGACGCTGCTTAACTATTTTGGGCAGGAGGTTCCGGCGGATATGCAGGGACACGATCTGGAGGAGACCATACGCAGCGACAAAAAAGTGCGGGATTACGCCCTCTTCGGCGTGTTCAGCGGCCACGTAAATATCACCGACGGGAATTACGTCTATATGCGGGCGCCCCTTCCCGAAAAAGTAAATGAGATATATAATTATACCCTCATGCCGCTGCACATGAACAAACGGTTTACCGTGGATGAGATGCGTACGGCCACCCTGGAGGAGCCCTTCTCCTTTACCAAAGGGTGCCCTCTGCTGAAAATTAAGGGCAAGGATAAGTATAAGGTAGGAAGATTCGGAACTCTGCTCTATAATGTGGCAAAGGATCCGGGGGAGCTGCATCCGCTGGAGGATGAGGAACAGGAGGCCCGGATGATTAGGGCGCTGAAGGCAGAAATGAAGAAGGCTGACAGCCCCTGGGAACAGTATGAACGCCTGGGGCTGGATCCGGAATAGGAGGACAGGGCATGGAACCGATAATTGAGACAAAAAATATCCGCCTGCAGGTGCACGCCGACAACTGGGAGGAGGCCCTGTGGCTATCCGGAGGGCTTCTGCTGGACAGCGGCTATATCACCAAGGAATATATCCAGATGACCATTGATACCGTCAAGGAAATGGGCCCGTACATTGTGATCGGGCCGGGGCTGGCCCTGGGCCATTCCCGGCCGGACCCCAGTGTGCTGCGCACGGGCATCAGCCTGATCACCCTGGATCAGGAGCTGGATTTCGGCAGTGAGCTGGGGCCTGTTCGGGTGGTGATGACCCTGGCGGCCAAGGACAATAATTCCCATATGGACAAGCTGCAGGTAATTGCCGGGCTGTTAAGCCAGGAGGAAAATATGGACAAGATCTGTGCGGCCCGGGATGTTTCCCAGGTGGCGGAGATGTTTAACACTTTTGAATTTTCATCCTTGTAAGCGGGTGTAAAAGCCGGGAAAGGGGGGCCGGATGGAGGAGAACAAAAAGAAAACGCCAGTCAGCTGCGCCAAGCTGTTCTGGATCAATCTGGTTTTAAGCGCCTGCACCTTCGGCGGCGGATTTGTGATCATCTCCATGATGCGCAAAAAGTTCGTGGAGGAGCTGGGTTGGCTGGAGGAAGAGGAGATGCTGGATATGGCGGCCATCGCCCAGTCGGCCCCCGGCTCCCTGGCGGTAAATGCTTCCATTGTAGTGGGCTACCGGGTAAAGAAACTGAAAGGGGCGGTCACCGCCGCCCTGGCCACGGTGATTCCGCCGTTGGTGATTATCTCTGTGATCTCTGTGTTCTACAATCAGTTCTGCACCAACCCGTACATCGCGGTGGCTCTGCAGGTCATGCGGGCAGGAGTGGCGGCGGTGATCTTTGACGTGGTGATTTCCCTGGCGCAGAATGTGCTGAAAACCAGGAGCGCCCTGTGGATCGGTATGATGATTGCGGCCTTCGTGGCCTCCTACCTGCTGGATGTCAGCGCCGTTGTGATCATCCTTATCTGCGGCGGAGTGGGGCTTCTGCACACATCTCTTGCCGGAAAGAAGGGGGTAGAGTCATGATTTATCTGAATTTATTCTGGAGCTTCTTCCAGATTGGCCTCTTTAGCTTCGGCGGCGGTTACGCGGCGGTACCGCTGATTCAGAGCCAGATTGTGGATGGCCACGGCTGGCTGTCCATGGGACAGTTTGCGGATCTGATCACCATTGCTGAGATGACGCCGGGCCCCATAGCCATCAACAGTGCGACCTTTGTGGGAAAGCAGGTGGGCGGCATGGCCGGGGCAGTGATTGCTACCCTGGGCTGTGTAGCCCCCTCCTTTGTGGTGGTGCTGATTCTCTCCTATTTATATGTGAGATACCGAAATCTAAAGGCCATGCAGGGGATTCTCACCGGACTCAGGCCGGCCATCGTGGCGATGATTGCCGGAGCCGGTATGTCTCTTTTCCTGCTGGCGCTCTTCAACAGCGATCTCTTCGCCCTGAAGCTGGCCGATTTCCGGGTGGTGGAGGCCGGACTTTTTGTCCTCTGCCTTTTCCTGCTGAGAAAATTTAAGGTCAGCCCTATCCTGATTATCTTTGGTTCGGGCATTGTGGGAACCTTAATCTATGTAGCTCTGGGGATACCACAGTAATAAGGGATCGGCATGAGTCAGCCGCCTTCTTTTTCTTTTTCCTCTGGGCAAGAGCCCGGGTTTCATGGTAAGATAGAGGGGAAGAAGGGAGGGACAGACATGAAAGTGACGTATCTGGGCCACAGCGGCTTTTCCCTGGAGTGGGAGAACTGCTTCTGGGTTTTCGACTACCATGAGGGAGAGCTGCCGGAGTTTTCTGCGAAAAAGCAGGGCTTTGTGTTTGTCAGCCATAAGCATGGGGATCACTTTAACCCGGAGATCTTCCGGTGGCGGGAGCTCTGTCCGGGAATTGAGTATATTTTAGACAAAGGAGTCTACCTGAACCGAAGCCTGAAGGAGCGCTACCGCCTGACTGAGTGGGATCTGCAGCAGATTCAGGCGGTGGGAGCCCGGCAGAGCTATGAGCTGGAGGACGGGCAGGGGGAGGTCATCCGCCTTCGCACCTTGAAGTCCACGGACTGCGGGGTAGCTTTTCTTCTGGAATATCAGGGGAAGAGAGTCTACCACGCCGGGGACCTGAACTGGTGGCTCTGGGAGGGGGAATCCAAACAGTCGGCCAACAACATGACCGCCAATTTCCTGCGGGAGATGGAGGAGCTCTCAGGGCTGGAGATCGACGCGGCTTTCGTGCCCCTGGATCCCAGGCAGGGGAAGGACGCTTGGCTTGGCATGGATGCCCTCATGGGCCGGGCTGAGGTAAAGCGGGTATTTCCCATGCATTTCTGGAACGATTATTCCATCATCGGCAAAATGAAGGAGCAGCCCTGCGCCCGGGAGTACCGGGAGCGGATCGTGGAGATCGAGAGACCCGGTCAGAGCTGGGAGATATAAGAGTTTCCGGCCGTGCCGGGAAAGTTAGGAGGAAGCGGATGAAATTTCAGATGTATCACGAGAACTATAACGTGAAGGATTTAAAGAAGAGCTTAGATTTTTACCGGGAGGCCCTGGGCCTCACGGAGCAGAGGAGGATCGAGGCGCCGGACGGCTCCTTCATCATCGTCTACCTGGGAAATGACACCACGGATTTCCAGCTGGAGCTGACCTGGCTTAAGGATCACCCCCAGGCCTACAACCTGGGGGAGTGTGAGTTCCACCTGGCCTTCCGCACGGAGGATTACCAGGGGGCCCACGACCTGCATGAGCGGATGGGCTGCATTGTCTTTGAAAATCCTGAGATGGGAATTTATTTTATCACGGATCCGGACGGCTACTGGCTGGAGATTGTGCCGGAGAAGCGGTAAGAGGATCAGCTGTGAGGAGCGCCGGAGGAAGATGCCGGCGCTCCTCCGTTTTTTATGGCGGAGGCCACTTCCGCGGCGGTCTGGCGGAGGGCGGCCAGCATTTCCCGGAAACGGGCACAATCCCGGTAGCTCTGGATGGAGCCGGTGATTCCCACCGCCGCGGCGCAGCCCAGGGATGGGGCCGGGATGGGGACAGCCATACAGCCGATGCCCAGGGCAAATTCTTCGTTGTCAAAGCCGTAGCCCTGCAGGCCGCTTTTTGTGATCTCCTCCAGCAGGGCCTCCTCCTCCACCAGGGTTCGGGGCGTGGAGGCGGTGAGGGCAGAGCGGCGGATGATGGCCAGCTGCTCCTGGGGCGGCAGAAAGGACAGGAGAATCTTGGCGGAGGCGCTGGTATTTACCGCCAGGGGCGTATACAGCGGAGCTACAATGCTGATGGGGGCGCTGGAAAAGACCTGATCCACGTAGAGGACGCTGCCATTTTGCAGCAGGGCCAGCTGTACCGTCTGCTGCAGCTGGTTGGCCAGGCGAACCAGAAAGGGCTTGGCCACAGCCGGGACAGAAAAATTTCGCTGGTGGACGCTGGCCAAGTGCAGAAGCTTGTAGCCCAGCAGATAGGCGGTCTGGCCTCCGGTCTGCTCAGTCGCGTATCCCCGGGCGCAGAGATTTTTCATCAGCCGGAAGGCGGAGGCGGAGGGTATCCCCAGATCCCGGGAAATCTCCTTGAGGGTGACGGCCTCCTGGCGGGAAGCTAAGTATTCCAGAATATTTAAGGCCCGGTCCAGGGCGGGCACCAGAGAATTTTGTACAGTCATAAAGCCTCCTGAAATTTCATATTTGAAATATAGAACTATGTACTATAGTAAGGGAAAAGACAGAAAAAAGCAACAGTTTTCCAGGCTGTTGACGGGAAAGTTCGGGTATGCTATAGTAAAAACAGAATTTCATAAATTAAATATATATTTCGTATATGAAAAGGAGGAAGCGAAATGAACAAAAAACCGGTATTGGGGATTCTGGGATTTTCCGATGGAGACCCGGAGGTACATCAGCAGCTGAAGGGGATCGTGCAGGCCCAGGTGGACGCCATCGCAGACGCCCTGAGAGAGGACGGTCGGGTGGAAGTTATCGTGGAGGACCAGCTGGTGAACAGCGTGGAGACTGCCAAGAGCCTGGCGGAGGATCTGCGCAATAAGGGAGTGGACGCCACGCTCTTTTCCTACGGAGTATTTGCCTTCCCTAATTTCAGCGCCATCGCCGCCAGAAACGGCAAGGCCCCCTATATGCTGGCAGCCAACTTAAATCCGGACTGGCCGGGTATGGTATCCATGCTGGCGGCGGGAGGAGCCCTGGATCATTTGGGAATGGACCATTTCCGGGTGGCCGGGGATGTGCGGGAGAAGGAAGTCCTGGAGAAGATTGTCGCCTTCGCGGTCTGCGCCAAGGTGGTGAACCGCCTGAACGGCCAGAAGTATGGGCTGATCGGAGGCAGAAGCCTGGGCATGTACAGCTCCACCGTGTCCATGCAGGACTGGCAGGAGAAGTTCGGCATCGATGTGGAGCATATTGATCAGCTGGAGATCGTGCGCAAGGCCCAGGAGGTGGATGAGGCCCAGGTGGAGAAGGCCTTCCAGTGGCTGACTCAGCATGTGGGGGCCATCAAGTACAACGGAACCTCCTTCACCCCGGAAAAGCTAAAGACCCAGATCCGCCACTACGAGGCCACCAAGAAGATCATCCAGGAGAACCAGCTGGATTTTATCGGTGTGAAATGTCACTACGAGATGAGCCGCCACTACTGCACCGAGTGCTTAAGCGCCGCCTTCATCAACGATCCCTACGATTGGGATGGAAAGAAGGAGCCCGTGGTCTGTGCCTGCGAGGCGGACTCCGACGCTGCCCTGACCATGCAGATCTTCCATCTGCTGACGGAGGAACCGGTGGTCTTTATGGATGTGCGCCATTACGACAAAGATTATAACGTGATGGTATTCTGCAACTGCGGCTCCCAGTCCACCTATTACGCCACGGGAACCGACGACTTTGAGGAGAACTTAAAGAAGGTTACCCTGTATCCGGCCCTGGATATCTACGCCGGCGGCGGCTGCCACGTGAATCTGCAGACCAAGCCCGGCAAGGCCACCATCGCCCGCCTGTGCCGGAAGGCCGGGGGACGCTACAGCATGACCATCATCCCCTGTGAGTTCATGGAGCTGCCCAAGGAGAAGGAGGCGGAGACCACCCTGGAGTGGCCCCACGTCTTTGCCAAGCTGCCCTTTGACCACAACATTTTCCTGGAGCGCTTCGGGGCAAACCACTGTCACGCGGTCTACGGGGACCACGTGGAGGAGCTGAAGATGATCTGCCGGATGCTGGACATCGACGTGGAGATGTACGGCTGACGGGAAAAATATAGATAATAGCTAGCGATAAGAAGGCTGCTGCAATTCGGGAAGAATATCGAAACGCAGCAGCCTTTCCTTGCGTCACAGTGAAAATAAACCCCCTGCTATGCAGGGGGAGGGCAGATCTTTAGATATAAGCAAGAACTCCTGTGCTAAAATTAAAAGTGGGTCTGCAAAACCACAAATAAAATAGCACAGGAGGTCCTA
>DVHU01000100.1 GCA_018711815.1 Candidatus Egerieimonas intestinavium | reverse complement strand
AATGGGTAATACTATAAACAGATAAGTAATTCGACAGCCAAAAAGCAGAAGTTCCGACAAGACAATTATACATATCTGTTTCTTATCAAAGAAGAATTTTTCCCATAGACACAGAAAATTTTACGCCCTCGTCGGAGACCAGCGATACCTATTATATCCTCTCCTTTATCTCCAACGCAGGCTTTTACTTCCTTCCCCTGCTGCTGGCCCATTCCACGGCTAAGCATTTTGGCGGGGACGCCTATCTGGCCCTCTTTCTCACGGCCATCCTGTTCCACCCGGATTTCACCAGCCTGGTGGAGGCCGGGGAGTCCAAGGCCTTCCTGACTCTGGAAATCCCCCTGCGATCCTACGGCTCCGCAGTGGTGCCCGCCATTCTCATCGGCTGCTGTGTGGCCTTCTTTGAGCGTTTCCTGCGGAAGTGGATCCCGGAGGTGATCTCCTTTTTTGCGGTGCCCTTCCTGACAGCCCTGGTGATGGGCCCTGCCATCCTGCTGGTTCTGGGCCCCGCAGGCTCTTTCCTGGGGGATCTCTTAAGCGGCGGCCTCTCCTTCCTCCACGAGGTTGCGGGCTGGCCGGCGGTGGCGCTTCTGGCCGGGTGCTGCCCCCTGCTGATCGCCGGGGGATTCCCCCTGTGCTTCATCCCCCTGTCCCTGTCTATGCTGGCCTCCACCGGCTACGACCCCTTCACCAGGCCTGCCTTCCTGTCGGCCAACATCGCCATCGCCGCCTCAGCCCTGGCCGTGTTCGTGAAATCCAGGCAGAAGGCCACAAAAACGCTGGCTCTGCAGGCCTCTCTCACGGGATTTATGGGAGTCACCGAGCCCAGTGTCTACGGAGTTCTGATCCCCCTGAAACGCCCCTTCCTGGCTGCCAGCATCGCCGCAGCCATAAGCGGAGCCTTCGCCGGCTTCACCCAGGTGAAATCCGTGGCCTACGCCTCCCCCTCCCTGGTGACTCTGCCAATCTTTATCAACGACACCTTTGTCTACGCCCTGATCACCACTGCTCTGGCGGCGGTTCTCTCCTTTGTCCTGACCTGGGTTATGGGCTTTGAGGACACGCCGCTGCACGGCCTAAATAAGGAAAAATAGGAGCCTACCGCAGCAGCTCCTCCGCCCGGAAGGCTGTATAACCTTCATAGGCATAGCTGTAATCGAGGCCCTTCATATAGATCTCACGGCTCTCTATTTCCTGCGTAAGCGCTCTCTTTAACAAATGCTTGATCTCCGTATCCTTCACCGGGCTGCGTTCCATAGCCAGCAGGTAATCTTCCTTATCTACCCGGCTCCAATCCACCACCTGTCCCAGCTCCGTTTTGAGCATCAGATCCAGCCAAATGCGCATACTGCGCCCGTTCCCTTCCCGGAAAGGATGGGCCACGTTCATTTCCACATATTTTTCAATGATTTCCTCAAAAGTAGACTGAGGCATCCGGTCTATTTTTTTTAAGGCTTCCTTCAGATACAGCACCGGCGCAAATCGGAAATTTCCCTTCGCGATATTTACCGTTCGTATTTTCCCGGCGAAATCATATATCTCTCCAAAAAGATATTGGTGAATCTTCTTCAGGGCCGAAAATGTTCCCGCCTCCAGCTGATCTAAAATTCCCTTTTGAAAAAGCTCTGCCGCCTTGCTTTTACTGATCCGCTCTTCTTCCAAAGCAAGATCGGCCGAGCTTTTTAAACCCAATTTATTTTCCAGTGTCATTCCATTTCCTCCAGAATTCTTGCTCTGTCCCGCCAACTGCGCTGTTTAAGAAAAAGGGGCTGCCGCCATCAGCGAATATTTCCGCGCAGCCATCCGTTGGGCGCAAGTACCTTTGCGCCCAGGCATGTATACGAAAATACCGAAAATGCGGCAGCCCCTTCTACGGCTGCATCTTAGAAGGCCAGCTTCTCCTCCAGGTAAGCGTCCAGTTCCTCGATCTTGATCCGAACCTGCTCCATGGTGTCACGGTCACGAACGGTTACTGCCCCGTCGGTCTCGGACTCGAAATCGAAGGTCACGCAGTAGGGGGTTCCGATCTCGTCCTGGCGGCGATAGCGCTTGCCGATGTTTCCGCGGTCGTCAAACTCGCAGTTCCACTTCTTGGCCAGCTGCTCGTAAACCTTCAGGGCTCCCTCGTTGAGCTTCTTGGACAGAGGCAGCACGCCCACCTTCACCGGAGCCAAGGCCGGATGGAAATGGAGAACCGTACGCACGTCGTTCTTCTCTGCGTCCAACACCTCCTCGTCGTAGGCGCTGCACAGGAAGGCCAGCACCATACGGTCTGCACCCAGGGAGGGCTCGATCACGTAGGGGATGTATTTCTGGTTGGTCTCATCGTCAAAGTAGGTCATGTCCTGACCGGAGGTGTTCTGATGCTGGGTCAGGTCGTAATCGGTACGGTCAGCGATGCCCCACAGCTCACCCCAGCCGAAGGGGAACAGGAACTCCACGTCTGTGGTGGCCTTGCTGTAGAAGCTCAGCTCCTCTTTATCGTGGTCGCGGTAGCGGACCTCATCCTTTTTCAGACCCAGGGAGAACAGCCAATCCAGACAGAACTGCTTCCAGTAAGCAAACCACTCCAGATCCGTATCCGGCTTGCAGAAGAACTCCAGCTCCATCTGCTCAAACTCTCTGGTACGGAAGGTAAAGTTGCCCGGGGTGATCTCGTTTCGGAAGGACTTTCCGATCTGGCCGATACCGAAGGGCAGCTTCTTTCTGGAGGTACGCTGCACGTTCTTAAAGTTTACGAAAATACCCTGGGCTGTCTCGGGACGCAGGTACACGGTGTTCTTGGCGTCCTCGGTGACACCCTGGAAGGTCTTGAACATCAGATTAAACTGACGGATATCGGTAAAATTGTGCTTGCCGCAGGTGGGGCAGGGGATCTCATGCTCCTTGATGAAGTCCATCATCTGCTCCTGGCTCCAGGCGTCCACGCTGCCCTCCAGGGCGATGCCCTTCTCCTGGCAGTAATCCTCGATGAGCTTATCCGCCCGGAAACGCTCGTGGCACTCCTTACAGTCCATCAGCGGGTCGGAGAATCCGCCCAGATGGCCGGAGGCAACCCAGGTCTGGGGATTCATCAGGATGGCGCAGTCAACACCCACATTGTAGGGGCTCTCCTGGATAAATTTCTTCCACCAGGCGCGCTTTACGTTATTTTTCAGCTCCACGCCCAGATTCCCGTAATCCCAGGTATTGGCAAGTCCTCCGTAGATCTCGGATCCCGGATAGACAAACCCTCTGGACTTGGCCAGCGCAACAATTTTCTCCATCGTTTTTTCCATAGCTTCCATAGCACACTCTCTCCTCTTTTTATGATAAATATGGTATTTCCCTGTATCAGCCGGATGCCGGTTACTTGTAGACGATATAAGCTTCGCTCTCCGTGACTACCGCATCCGCATTTTCCTCCTGGGGCTGAACCTCCGCCAGACCCTCGGACAGAATCTTCACGTTGGAACTCGCATACTGAATCTTTCCTGGCACCTTCACCTGTACCGGCTCCTCCAGGATCAGCACGGATTCCTGGCCGGCGGCCTTCTGCAGCTCCTGGCCGGTGATAGTCTCCCCGGCTTCATTCTGAAAGGTATCCGAAAAGCTGTAGCCCTCTGCCGCAGCCTCCTCCACGGTTCCCTGGAATAGGGTCACGTTGTTAAATGCCGCATAATCCTCAACGTGCTCATAATTAAGCATCATCCGCACCTGACCATCCGCAAACTGCAGATCGCCCAGCACGATACGCTCGCTTCCCTTCGCGTCGTTGTACGCTTTCACGGACTCCCGAATCATGGTCTTCAGCCCCTCCTGACCGCCATTTTCCTGACCGAAGGGCTCCACCACCACCTGTATCACATCTCCTCTGCCGCCCACTTCCAGTGTACTCACATCCGCATACTCGATGGTATGACACCCTGTCAGCAGCAAAACCAGAAGCAGCACCAGGGGAATCCCGTATTTTCTCATGGTCTTTCCTCCTGAAAGTAATTCACCCTATTATACTATCTTTTGGTTTCCTTTTCAACAGGCAACTGGGATTTTTGCCCCTACACCATCCGCTCCAGGATCTTAAGGCTTTGGAACTTCTTGTCCACATAACACCGGACGCAGTCCTCCACCAGGCCGTCCACCTCCTCCAGCACCTGGGGAGTCACCGTGAAGGTGTACAGCTTCTCCACCGGGGCGGTGATGATATACTGGAGGGTGTAGGCGGCTGCCTCCGAGATCTGCCGGGTCTCCGTCCGCTTGCGGGCGCAGGCTTCGCACAAAAGGCCTCCCCTCCTGGCGCTGAAATCATGTAATCCCTCCTGGCTCCCGCAGGAGACGCAGGAAAACATCTGGGGGTACTCCCCGTTGATGACCATGGCCTTCAGCTCGAAGACCCGGCGCACCAGCAACTGGGGCAGCTTGGGATTCATCAGGCTTTTCAGAGCCACGTAGAGGAGATTTACCATGTCCCCCTCTTCGTTTCCCTCCCGGGCGTAGTAATCTGCAAATTCCAGGAAGTAAAAACCATAATAGACGCCCGGCAGCTCCGCCGCCAGCTCAGTGAAATAATTTCTCACATTCGCTTGCACCAGAGTATAGGCCGTGCGTCCCTCGTACACCTGAAAGTGGCCGAAGACAAAGGGATTGGCGGCGGCCAGCAGAGGGCTCCCCTGCCGGCGGGCGCCCCGGGCAAAAGCCGTAATCTTTCCCCGCTCCCGGGTCAGCAGCACTACTCTCTTGTCCGATTCTCCCGCGGGGGCGGCAAAGAGTACCACCCCCGACACTGTTGTCTTCTCACTCATCTCTTATATTTCCTTTTTGTTGTAGCCGAAATTCTTCATCTGAATATCGCTGTCCCGCCAGTCCTTGCGCACCTTCACCCACAGCTTCAGGTTCACCTTCATCTCCAGCATCTGCTCCAGCTCGTAGCGGGCGTTGCTGCCGATCTTTTTCAGCATGCTGCCCTGGCGGCCGATGATAATTCCCTTGTGGGATTCCCGCTCGCAGACGATGGTGGCCTCTATATCGCAGATTTTCCCGCCGGGACGGCTGCGCATCTTCTCCACAGTCACCGCGATGCCGTGGGGAATCTCCTCATCCAGGGCGTGCAGCGCCTTCTCCCGGATCACCTCCGCCGCAATCTGCCGCTGGGGCTGATCAGTGACCGTGTCCTCATCATAGAACTGCGGGCCGTAGGGCAGGTAGCGGAAAATGGTGTCGATGAGGTCCTCCGTATTCTGGCCTCTCAGAGCAGACACCGGGACAATCTCCTGGAAATCATAGAGCTTCCGGTAGGTGTCGATGACCGCCAGAACTTCTTCCTTCTTGATGGTATCCACCTTGTTGATCACCAGCAGCACCGGCTTATTTGCCTTTTCCAGCTGCTGGGCAATATGCTTTTCCCCGGCTCCGATGAACGTGGTGGGCTCCACCAGCCACAGAATCACGTCCACGTCCTCCAGGGTCTTCCTGGCCACCTGGACCATGTACTCCCCCAGCTTATTTTTTGCCTTATGAATTCCCGGGGTGTCCTGGAAAACGATCTGCCCCCGATCGCAGGTGTAGACCGTCTGGATCTTATTCCTGGTGGTCTGGGGTTTCTTGGAGGTGATGGCGATCTTCTGCCCGATCAGCTGATTCATCAGCGTGGACTTTCCCACATTGGGGCGCCCGATAATGGCCGCAAAGCCTGATTTATAATTTTTATCCATAGTACTCCTTCTATTTGATCAGCGCCTCCACCTGGCCGAAGAGACCAGCCTCCGCGTCGATGGCGTTCTCACTGCCCACCACGCAGATATTTTCCTGGGAGACGATTGCTTCGATATAGTCTGCCAGCGCCCGGATGTCCTTTGCTGTGGCCGAGAGCACCTGATCCCGCTCCCGCTGCAGCTGTTCCCGGCTCACCCGGCACATGTACGCGTTCAGGGAGGCGCCTCCCTTGCCTGAGGGCGTCAGGGGCACATCCATCTCGCTGATTGTCCCGATGATGTACTTGGTCATCTCCTCCTCGTCCGCCTCAAAGCTTCGCAGATAGCCGGCCGCTCCCCGGAAGGTCTCCAGGGTCTTCCTCAGGTTGGGATCCCGGTAGGATACCAGGTAGCTGTCCCCGTTTCGCTTAAAGCCGCTCATGCAGCCGTAGGCTCCCCCCTTCACCCGGATATTGGTCCAGAGGTACTCATAGTTGAAAATCACCTTGAGAATCCGCAGGGCCCCGGTGTAAGCAAAGCCTGCCTGCCGGAAATTCCCGCTGGCCGCCACGTACTGCACCTGTCCTGCAGTCTTAAAGCCCTCATTTTTCTTCTCCGGCCGGAAGGAAAAGCCCCCTTCCTCTGCGGGCTCCCCCCAGAGCTCCCCTTTTAGCAGGCCAATCTGTTCCGGCAGGGGGGCGTAGCCCTCCCGGTCGGAGGTATAGCTGACCATCAGATTCTCGGGCCGGAAGATCAGCTTCATGAGCCGCTCCAGGCTGGAGAAAATCTCTTCCTTTCGCTGGTCAAAGTTCTGCTCCAGCTCCGCCACCGTCCAGTAGTAGCCGATGCCGGAGGTTCTGTCCTGGAAGGATGCGCTGGGGGAGAAATAAGCGCTGGAGCGGTAGACGGCCGTCACATGGCCGGAGCCCGGAAGGCTGGCCTCCAGTCTGGAGCGCTGCCGGGCCAGGATCTCCCGCATCCGCTTCTCATCCCTGACCTTTGAGGTGGTGATGATCTCCCTGATCATCCGGAAAACAAACTCCAGCTGGGAGTAGAGGCATTTTGCCTTCACCCCGAACATCCGGCAGCAATCCCTCTGATCATCCTCCTGCTCGTAGGTGTGGAGTCCGCAGTAGATCCCCCCGGAATTTCCGTTTATCTCGTGAAACAGCTGATCGTAGCTGTAGTGCTCCGTGTTCACATAGCCCAGCACTGCCCGCAGAAGTCCCAGATAAGGGATCAATTCATCCGGCACCCGGCTGGTGTCAAAGAGCAGGGTCACGTAGCTGATGCCGCTGGTGTACAGCTCATGGAAGAGCACCAGGGTACCTTCCTCCTGCCGCTCCTGGTTGTACAGCTGCAGAGTCTCCCGGCCGATATCCTCTCTGGACAGCCGGGGGATGCTGGCCACCGCCTCCGGGGAATCCTCCCGCTCCTGGTATTCTTTGAGGGCCGCGGTCTTTCTCACCAGCTCCTGAAGCTCCTCCTGACTCATGGAAGCCTTCTTCTGGGCCAGTTCCTCCGCCAGCTTCTTCTCCTGCTCCGCCGCCAGTCCCCTTCTGGGAACGGCAGTCACCAGGGCGCTGTGGGGATTGTTCAGCAGGCGCTCCCGAATCAGCTGCTGGAAATAGTCCCCCTGAGCCTTCTCCTTCAGACTCTCATAGTGGGCCAGCTGCTTTAAGTAGGAGAAGGGCGCCTCCTCGTCGTAAAGCCAGCTGTCCATCACATCTATGCCGTACATGAGCCCCTTGGGATAGGAGGAATAGTCCGCCTCCCGGAACCGGAACTCAAAGTAATTAATTCCCGCCAGCAGCGCCTTCTTCCCGATGCCCTTTTGGGCCAGCTCCTCCAGGGTATCATGGATCACCTGACAGAACCGCTCCCGGTCCTCTGTCCTGGCATTCTTGGCCATGACCGAGAAGAAGGGCTGATAGATGCCGTCCTCGTAGGAGCCGATGACGTCCTTTCCCAGGCCGGCGTCCAGAAGCGCCTGCTTCAGCGGAGCCCCGGGAGCGTCCAGCAGGGCGTACTCCAGCACCTGAAAGGCCAGCCCCTGCTCCACATCTAGGCCGTCCCCCACCACGGCGCTCCAGGAGAGGTAGGTATTCTCCTCCTCCGACTCCTGCTCCCCCACCGGGTACTCCAGGGTCAGATTGGCCATCTGCCCGAAGGGCTCCTGAGGCCGGATGGCGGAATCCACCGGCTGAAGGGAGAAATGGCTCAGGTACTGCTCGTCCATCCATCTGAGCTTTTCCTCCATATCCATATTTCCATAGAGGTAGATGTAGCTGTTGGAGGGATGGTAGTAGGTCCGGTGAAAATCGAGAAACTGCTCATAGGTCAGCTGGGGAATGCACTCCGGGTCTCCGCCGGACTCCACCCCGTAGGCGTTATCCGGGAAGAGGGTGTCAAAAACCTTCCGGTTCAGCAACTCCTCCGCCGAGGAAAATACCCCCTTCATCTCGTTGTAGACCACGCCGTTGTACTTCAGGGGCTCCTCCAGGGACTCCAGCTGATAGCTCCAGCCCTCCTGCCGGAAGATCTCCTCCTGGCTGTAGATGTTGGGATAGAAAACCGCGTCCAGGTATACGTGCATCAGGTTCTGAAAATCCTGATCATTGCAGCTGGCCACCGGATACATGGTTTTATCCGGGTAGGTCATGGCATTGAGAAAGGTGTTCAGGGAGCCCTTCACCAGCTCCACAAAGGGATCCTTCAGGGGAAATTCCCGGGAACCGCAGAGGACGCTGTGCTCCAAAATGTGGGCCACCCCGGTGCTGTCCTCCGGCGGGGTCCGAAAGGTAATATGAAATACCTTATTCTCGTCCTGATTTTCCAGCAGCAGCACCCGGGCGCCGCTTTTTTTGTGGCGCAAAAGCCACCCTTCCGACTGGATATCCTCTATCTTTTCTCTCTGTAAAACCTGATACTCCTCAGGTATTCTCATGGCTTATCACTCCTTCTTGACTGTCCGGCGGCCTTCTCCTCCGCTCTCCCTCTTCGCCACAAAGAAATACCAGATCTTGCCTTTCCTGTCGCTACAAAACCTGGTATTTCCGTTGTTTTCTGTTTTTATTATAGCATTATCCCTGTAAAAGGAAAAGAAAATTCTGGTAGTTGGCGGTAAATTCCTGTATGGTCATGGCGTTGCTGCCCATCTTCTTGTAGATGGAGGCAAAGGCGTCCATATTCCTCCAGATCAGTCCCGCCTGGGGATCACTGACCAGAACTCTCCTCTGGGCCAGATCGTAGCCGCAGAGAACCATACAGTGCTCCTCCTTGTAAAAATTATAGGTCTTTCCCTGGTAATAGTAGTGGGCGTTGACCTCTCCCGGCTCCTGCATATTTACCGTATTCCAGACCACCACCGGATCTCCCTGGGACACGTAAGCCAGCAGCCCCGCAAAAGAGGTACCCGTCAGATCCCTGGCCACCCGGCTGTCCCCCTTGTCCTTCAGGAAGCGGTTGGCCGCCCCCGTAAGGCCCGGGGCAAAAATCCCGGCGCCATTCTCCGTGTGGGGATCTCCCACAAAGGAAGTTACAAAATTTGTGGTATCGTAGGTGAGATACTTGTCCGCAATCTCACTCTTCCCCAGGGTATCGTATCCCCAGTAATGCAGCAGCATGGTCAGAGCCACCGACTCACAGCCCGTGGGCAGCTCCGGGTTCTGCATGATGCTGGGCACCGCCAGAACTGTATAGTCCTCCATGGGGCGCAGATAAAAGTAGCTGCCGTCCGTATCCCTGACCCAACCGCCGTTCTCTCCATAGCTTCCGATAAGCCCGCTCTCCATCCAGCTGTCACCGGGATCCACGGAGATCTCCGCTCCTCCGTTTCCACCCTGCTGCGCCGCTTCCTCCCCGCGGACCGTCGCAGCCCCTGCCAGCGCCGCCGTCAAAACTGCGGCATAAAAGGCCGCCCTCAGGCGCTTTCTTATTTTCGCCATCCCTTCACTCCCGTTTTTTGTGTTGCAATCCTTTATCAATGTTAGTTTCTGATACTTAGTCTGCCCGGATAACCTGTTTTTATGGAATTTCCGGGAGAAATTTTCCGTTTTTCTATTGTAACATAGAAGAAACCGTTTTTCCAGCCCGGATTCCGTGCTTATGGAACATAATAAATGATACTTCCTCCCGAATCAGCAAATTAGGTTTGCTTACTCAGGAGGAAGTATATCACCTTTTACACCAATATTAATTTCTCTATTTCTTCAAAATCGCCCGCAAGGGGAAGAATATCATACCTCTTTCCAGTTACTTTTAATACATTTCCTGTTTCAATTTGTTCCAGGGATATGTACTCTTCTACTTGCTCGTTCCTTAAAAGATAGATATTCCCACTTTCATCTTCACAAGTTAAGTGGTCATATCCTTTTTCCACAACAGTCATCGTATACGTTTTTGGCTTATCCATCGTCAGCCACCCCGTAACTATAATTGCTGTTAAAATAGCAGCACCTATCAGTGTTATTTTCTGATATTCATACAGGCTATTTCGTTCTTTCCTCATGCTTTATCACTAATATCCTTTATTCTATTTTGTTTTGTAATAAGCTATCATATTATAAAAGTCTTCATTTATTCTAGCCCCTGCATTAAAACTAGGATCACCGGATGGATATTCTCTACTATTGATACCTACAACATAAAAATCATCTATATATCTAATTAGCGGAGAACCGCTATTTCCACCGGAAGTGTCCATTTGGTAATAAATTTGTAGATCAGAGGCTAACAGGATCCTATCTTCTGTAAACCATTGTTCCCCATAGCCATCTTGCTTCGTATACATAGTAGGATAACCAGATAATACTGCCAACTGATTTTCT
>DVHU01000099.1 GCA_018711815.1 Candidatus Egerieimonas intestinavium | reverse complement strand
TATAAAATTGCTCGTATTCCTAAATTCATATTGCAACCTCCTTTACTCCATCTGTGCCAAAATCTGCTTGGGCTTCAACCGCATGGTCGAGATACTGGACACCAGCACCGCCGCCACCAGCAGGACGCCGCCCACGATGGCCACCAGCATGAAATGCTCCGGCGTGACGATGACATTCTTCGCCGCCTTGCCGAACAGCGTCCCCAGGGCGCCGGCCACTTGCTTGCTCGATAGATATGCCAGCGGGAAGGCCACCACCGCGATCAGCAGGGTTTCCAGCACATACTGGAGAACGACCGCAGGCTTGGCAATTCCCACTGCCAGCAGAATACCGGTTTCCCGTTTCCGGCTGCGGATGGACATGGAGAGAATAAGAACGATCAGTACCATGCTCACCACAGTGATCACCACGATCAGCGTCGTAACCAAAGTAGTCGTATCCGCAATAGAGCTGGAAATGCGCTCGTACACTTCATTGTTCACGGTGATGTAATAGAAGTTCCAGTCGATAGAGGTGCTGTTCTGCACTTCCTGGACAATGCTTTCCAGCTTGGCGGCATCGGAAACAAAGAAGTCAACGGATGTGATCCCATTCCCCTCACTGGCTGTATACGGCGTAGATATGGCCGACATGGTATCCATATCCACAAAGATGTATTCCTCATAATCGTAAAATGTTGAGGGTCTTGCCATAGTAGCCTGTTCATCGTCATCATCTGCAATGACCTCAAACAAACCGACAATTTCACACTCCACCAGCGGATCATCGGGGTTCCCGTTTTTTACTTCCAGTGTATCGCCAAGGGACAATCCATATTTATCTGGCAGGCTCCGTAAATAAGCTTAAATTCCCTTAAAGATGAAGGGGCTGCCCTTAAAACAGCCCTCATCCTCAGAAAAAATGATCCAGCAGCTTGGCGGAGGCCCTCTTGGACTCGCGGCTGGCGTGGGCGTAGATATTCAGGGTAGTCTGGATGTCCGCATGCCCCAGCAGCTCCTGCACCTCCTTGGGAGCGGCTCCGGCGGACAGCAGGTTGGTGGTGAAGGTATGGCGGAGCATGTGAAAATGAAAGTTCTCCAGCCCGGGGATTTGCTTTCTGACAGCCCGGCACATAAGCTCGATGGTGTTAGGGGACTCGTAAGAGCCGTCGGAGCGCAGACACACCAGGGACAGCAGCTGAAAATCCTGAGGGGGAGAGAAATCTCCGGAAAACGAGTGAACATCATAATAAAAGCGATTTTTCTCCGATGTTTTCACATAATAATTGCGGATTTTTCCGGCGGAGAGAGGTTCCTGGCAGCGGCTCTCCCGCTCCTTGCGCAGGATTTCCGCCAAAGTATCACAGAAATCCACAGTCCGCGCGGAATTCCGTTTGGGAAGCCCCATCTCCATCTGCCGGCGAAGAGAGTTGTAACGCATACTCCGGCGCACGGTCAGGTACTGCTCCTCCAGATGAATATCTTCCCAGGTCAGGCCGCACACCTCCCCCAGACGAAGGCCGGTGTAATAGCTGATCTGAATAGGGAGCAGCGCAGCGTTTCTCTTTCTGCGCAGGAGATCCGTCAGCTCCAGAAACTGGGCATGGGTGATGTGCTCCGGCAGCCCAGAGGAGTCCCGGGTGAAAAGCTGCGGGGGCTCCTTCCTCCGATGGGCAGTCACATACTGCATATAATTGCAGGGAAGAAGGCGTTTGGGAAAGACAGCAAAGCGGAAGGCGTGCTGAAAGACGGACCAAAAGATTTGAAAATACCCCGGACTGAGGGCTTTCACCGGTGTTCCGTCCGGATTGGTACCGCCGATACTGAGTAAATCCAGGTATTCCTGCAGCTGCTCTTCCCGCAGCCGGTTCAGCTTTTGGGCGCTGATGGGATGCCTCTGGATTCGCCGCACCACCGTCTGATAGGTCATAAGTGTGCCATTGCTGACTGTGCCAGGTTTTAGCTCCTCCTCCACCCACAAATCCAAAAGCACTGCCAAGGTAATCTCGCCGCTTATGCCTGTGATTTTTCCCGTCTCATATTCTCCCATGGCTTTTCGCAGAAGCCGCTCTGTCTCACGCTTATTTTCTGTTCCCGCAAATTCCTTCTGGACGGAGCGTCCCTGCTCGTCTCTGACATAAAAACGGTAGTACCATTTTTTCCCCTTTTTCCGTACAGAACCTTTTGCCATAAATTACAGCTCCTTTCCGCTGGCAGACTGCAGCTTGTTTTTGCGTATAGTATTTTGTCATTACTGTAACATGGTTTTTTGAGCAAAAAAATAAGATAAAGAGGGTGTCCCGAAAACTTTTGGGACACCCTCAAAAGGTAAATGGCAGTTAAGCATTGTAAGTTGTGGCTACCGTATTTCCGCCGGTTCCCGTCCAGTTGGTGTGGAAAAATTCTCCTCTGGGACGGTCAACCCGCTCGTAGGTATGCGCGCCAAAATAATCTCTCTGGGCCTGCAGCAGATTGGCGGAGAGCCGGGCGCTGCGGTATCCGTCAAAATAATTCAGGGCTGAGCAGATGGCCGGAGCCGGGATTCCATTTTCCACGGCTGCGGCGCAGACCTTTCTCCAGCCGGCCTGGGCCTTCTCCACCACATTTTTGAAGAAGTCGTCCAGCAGCAGATTTTGAAGCTGAGGGTTCTTGTCGAAGGCTGCCTTGATATTTCCCAGGAATACGCTGCGGATAATGCAGCCGCCTCTCCACATCAGCGCGATCTCTCCGTAGTTTAAGTTCCAGCCGTAGGTCTGGGCGGCGCTTTTCATCAGCGTATAGCCCTGGGCGTAGGATACAATTTTGGCCGCGTACAGCGCGTCATGTATGTAGGAGATAAAAGCCTCCTTGTCGCCGGTAAACGCAGGCTTGGGGCCGGAAAATACTGTGGAGGCGTGCACCCGCTCCTCTTTGATGGCGGACAGACAGCGTCCGAATACTGCCTCGCCGATCAGCGTCAGAGGAACGCCTTCGTCCAGGGCGGCGATACCGGTCCATTTTCCGGTACCTTTCTGACCGGCCACGTCCAGAATCTTGTCCACAATGGGTGTGCCGTCCTCCTCTTTATGTTTCAGGATTTCGCTGGTGATCTCAATCAGATAGCTGTCCAGCTCGCCCTGATTCCAGCGGGCGAAGACCTGCTGCATTTCATCCGCGGACAGGCCCAGATAATCCCGCATGATCTGGTAGGCCTCGCAGATCAGCTGCATGTCTCCGTATTCGATGCCATTGTGCACCATTTTCACAAAATGTCCGGCTCCGTCATTGCCAACCCACTGGCAGCAGGGGGAGCCGTCCTCCACCTTGGCGGAGATAGCCTGGAAAATGGGACGGATGTGTGGCCAGGCTGCCTCTGAGCCTCCGGGCATCAGGGAGGGGCCCTTCAGGGCGCCTTCCTCGCCGCCGGAAACACCGGTTCCCACATACAGAAGTCCCTTACTCTCCACATACTTGGTACGGCGGATAGTATCCGGGAAATGAGAATTTCCGCCGTCGATGATGATATCGCCCTCCTCCAGAAGGGGAATCAGCTTTTCGATAAACTGATCCACTGCCTCCCCGGCCTTCACCATCATCATCACCTTGCGGGGGCGGGAGAGCTGACCCACCAGCTCCTCCAGGGAGTATGCGCCAAGGATATTCTTTCCCTTAGCTCTTCCCTCTAAAAAATCTGTCACCTTCTGGGCGGTACGGTTGTAAACGCTGACCTGAAATCCGTGGCTTTCCATGTTCATGACCAGATTTTCTCCCATGACAGCCAGGCCGATCAGGCCAATATCAGATTTTTTTGTCATCATCTTCTCCTTCCATTTGACTGGTTCAAGACAGAACCTTGCAAAATTTTCTCAAAAATAAAACAGTTTTTTCCAGGTGATCCTCCTGAAGCTCCGTGGATAGGAGCTGTTTTTTCCTCAGGATAAATCCCTCCGAACAATATTCCCCGGCAAGCAGATAAATATCTTCTTTGTTGAAGTAATCCAGCTTTAAGCAGGTGTGCTCATCCACATTCAGGGGCGTGATAGTCAGCTCCTGGCAGAGGGCCCTAAGCTTAGCCGGAAGCTGAGGCCTCAGGCCGGAAGCGCTGTACACCGCGTACAGGGTTCCCGGGGCGCCCACACAGTCTAGGTGAACGCAGGTCTGATGCCGGCGTTTCTGCTGCTCCAGAACCTCTGCGCCCACATTGCTGCCGCAGCCATTGTCCGTGAGCACATAGGCGATATCCGAATTGCCCTTCTCCTCCTGGGCCAGTTTCAGCAGGGCAATCAGGGAGGAAGTATTTCTGACAATATTCCGCTTCTGACCGAAGCCCCGCCGAAAGGAATGGAGCGCCTTCAGCAGAAGCAGAAAGAATACCAGGCTGGCCGCCCCGGCCACGCTCATCTGACCGCCCTCATTCCACAGAGGAACATAGGCCAAAGTAAAAAACAGAACGCCTATCAGAATAATGGTTAGCATAGGGAGGATAACCGCCAGGTTCCCTGCTGTCCGCCGGCAGGACCGGCTGAAAAAGCGGTAGGGAAAAAGCTTTAAACAGCTGGGAGGCGTGTCATAGTAAGACTCCGCCAAAAGCCTGGCGCCGGAAATATTTCCCACGTAGAGATTTGTATTGTTCAGTACTTTTTTCTCCGTCTGCTTGGCTTCCGTCCGATAGCCCATCTCCTGAAATTCCTGGGTCATTCCCAACAGAAAGCGAAGCTTCTGGCTCTTTTTATATCGTTTTCCCGCCACAAAGCCGTAGCGAAGAATAAGCTCTTTAGTCTCCACAGCTTAAGCGTCTCCGTATAATTTCTATCCCTTCCCGAAAATCCGGGATTACCGCGTAGACCGGAGGGATTTCCCGGGTTTGTCTGACGCTGGTATCCGGGACATTTACTACAGTGAGCCCTGCGCGAACCGCAGCGACCACCCCATTGTAGGAATCCTCGAAAACCAGGCAATCCTCTTTTTGGGCCTTCAGCTTATCCAGAGTTTTCAGGTAAACCTCCGGATCCGGTTTGGCAACGGCGACCTCGTCTCCCCAGGTGACGGTGGATATCCATTTTTTTAACTGGAATTTTTCCAGCATCCGCTCGCCTCGGTCTGAAAAGGTGGAGGAAGCGATGGCGATACCCAATCCCTGGCTTTTGATAAAATCCAGAATCTCATAGGCGTAAGGCTTAATCATCACTTCCCCCTGATCAAGAAGGACATAAAAGTAATCCTCACGGATCTGCCGCATTTCCATGGCCAGCTCCCGGCTGCCGGTGATGGCCGTGACCTTGTCATTGATCACCAGCTTTCCCTCCCCTGCCCAAGAGATGATCTCGGACATTTCGATGGGGATTTTCTTGCGCTCAAAGGCGTAGGCCCAGGCCCGGATATATGCCTGCTCAGAGTCAATCAGGCACCCGTCCATATCGAAAATAATATTGGTAAGCTTTCCAGGCGTGTTCATCAGATAAGTCCCTTTTCTTTGAAATAATTTATCACATTTGCTGTGGCCATACTGGTCATCTTATCCACAGCGCCCTGAGTGGAGGCGGCGCAGTGAGAGCCCAGAATGACATTATCCAGCTCCAGAAGCGGAGACTGGGAGGCCGGCTCGCACTCAAAGGCGTCGATTCCGGCTCCGTAAATTTCTTTGTTTTTCAATGCCCGGTACAGGGCGTCTTCATCCACGATGCCTCCTCGGGCAGTATTGATAAGAATCAGGTTTTTCTTGGCCGTGGCCAAAAGCTTCTCATCTACCAGATGCTCCGTCTCTTTCAACAGAGGCAGGTGAATAGAGATAAAATCACATTCCCGGAAGATTTCCTCCACGCTGGTAAAGTTGATCTGGTACTGATGGATAAAATCGTCGTCCCGGAACACGTCATAGCCGTAGATGTCCATATCAAAACCGGAGGCGCGCCTTACCACGCCCTTGCCGATGGCTCCCAGTCCCAGGACACCCAGCTTTTTGCCGAAGACATCAAGGCTTTCCTTTTTGCTCCAGTCGCCGGCCCGGCAGCCCTTATCAATTTCCACCATTCTTCTGGCCAGCCCCAGCATCAGGGCGAAGGCAAAATCCGCCACAGCCGCGCTGTTGGCCCCGCGGGTGATCTCCACCTGAATATCATGGGCCTTACAGTAGTCCAGATCTATATTGTCCAGTCCCACCCCGTATTTGGCGATAATCTTCAGCTTGGGCGCCGCGGAGAGAACCCGCTCATTTAAGGGATCTACCCCTGCGATGACGGCGTCCGCATCCTTCACCAGCTGGATCATCTCCTCCTCTGTGTAGATGGAACCCTTCTCGTTTCTGACGACTTCAAATCCGTTTTTCTCCAGAAGCTCGAAGGCTTCCGCGTTGTTTTTGCCGAAGGATCTCGGCGTGATTACGATACGCATTGTCTGTGCCTCCTACATTCCCAGCTCTTGCATCATTTCTTTGATTCCGTCCTTGGCCTCCTCCATGACGCTCTCATAGAGCTCGTCCACAGAAGAGAAGCTGTCCCGCATGGAGGCGGCGGTAATTACCATAGGCAGATTTACCCCCGTAACCAGCCGCACCGGAATGTTGTTCTCCTGAAAGAATGACATGTTGTAAGCGGAAGCGTTGTAGGGAGAGGCGCCGTACAGATCCACCAGGATCAGAACACCGCTGCCGTCGTTGACGCCCACAATGGCCTCTTTTACGCTTTCCCGGAACTGATCAAAATCGGCTCCCTCGTAGAGTCCCACTGTGGCGAACTGTTCCTGCTCTCCCAGGATTAGATTCATGGCGGATTGAATTCCCTTTGCCATATCCGCATGGGTAATTATTGTCAAACCAATCATCAGCAATCGTCTCCTTTATGTACTGCCTGTCAGAATTTTTTCAGAGCGTCCGCCAGTTCCACCCTCTTGGAAGAAGGGATGGTCTGGAAGTAAATATCCTGGATGCCCATATCTTTTTGCATCTCCTCCAGATGAGCGGCATCCTCCGCCTTGATGCAGACTGCGCTCAGGATAGCCACGGTATTGGGCTTCTTGGCAATGCCTCCCAGATTCAGCTCGTTGATCTTGACGCCGGCCTTGGCTACCTCATACATCACGTCGATGGTCTTGGTCAGCAGGATACATTTGAAATTCTCGAACTGCGTCTCATTCCAGTAAGCTACGGCGTCTGCCACGCTGAAGATTTTTACCTTCAGTCCGGTTCTGGAGCCGGCGCTCATAAAGATATTTTTCATAAAATTATCGTTGGCCACCATATCATCCACAATGAAAATGGAATTGGCCCCGGATTTTTTGGACAGATTCGTCATTACCTGTCCGTGGATCAAACGCTCATCAACTCTTGCTAAACATACTTCGCCCATTTTTTTCTCCTCTTATTTTCCTCTTGTTTATTGATTCATAAGGAGAATGTCCCAAAAGGCAAAGCTTCTGTATAGCTATGAGGCCGTATTCAGCCTGCATAGACGAGAAACACTTGCTTTTGGGACATCCCCAGAAATAAGTCCCTTACAGAATTCCAACTGCGCCCAGCACAGCCAGAATCAGGGTCAAGCCCAGAAGAGCCTTGGTTACATTCATACCCTTCTTTACGAAATAGCCGTATACGCCGAATACCACCAGGATCGGAAGCAGTCCGGGAATTACGCTGTCCAGGATATCCTGGATGATGAATTCCTTACCGGAAATGGTGAACTGCAGGCTGGAGGTAACTTTTACGTAGTTGCCGGCCAGAATACCCATCATGAACAGACCCAGAATGGAAAGAACATTGATGGTGTTCTGCATGGTGCTGCTGGTTAAAAGGTCGGATGCCTGACGTCCCAGACGGAAGCCCTGATTAGCAAAGAACAGACCGATCAGCGCCTGATACAGGGAGAAGGCGATGAAGGGGAACAGCGCTCCGATTGCTAATCCCTGCTCTGCCCATGGAATGGCGATGGCAATAAAGATATACTGGATAGTTCCGGAATCAATGGAATCACCGATACCTGCCAGAGCGCCCATAAGGCCGGCCTTGGTATTGTAAATCAAATCGTCGGTAATGGTAATTTCTTCCTTTTTATACACCTGCGACGCCCGTTCCTGTTCCAGCGAAGCCATCAATCCAGTTATGATGCCGCCGCCCCAGGAAATCTGCGTATTGAAAAACAACAGGTGTCTCTGATAAGCTGCCGCCAGCTCATCTTTGTCTTTGTACAGCTTCTTCAGAACGGGAATCATTGCCCACAGCAGTGACGGCGCGATATAGCGGTCAAAGGAGTGGGGAATTTCATTTGCGAAATAAAATCGCAGCCACATAATTAAGATATCTTTTTTTGTAAGTGCCTCTGGTGCCAGATCCAGAGTTTTCTCCTGATACTCAGCCATTAAACGCCCCTCCTTTAATCTGCTGTGCTCTTACTCTGCGCAAGCACAAAAATAACTGCGATCACGGTTCCAAGTATTGCGTATGTAACCATGGGAATGCTGAGGGATTTCAGCATTACGCTCATGAAATAAGCCAGCAGGAAGAACACAATGTATTCCTTGCGGCCGATAACGTAGACAGTTACGGCAATACCGATGGCGGCAAGTCCATTTCCGATGACGGTCAGAACATGGAACACGATGCCGCCGGCAGCGGCGTTTACGATGGATGCGATCAGCGGTGTACCGAAGTACAGAGCCACGAACATCAGCGGAGTGAACAGTGCGAAGGAAATCAGGATCGGAATTCCGATGATAGACCAGGTAAGGCCTTTGGCGTTTCCTTCTGCCGCATACTTGTCGGAGAGCTTCACCACGAAGGTGTTCAGGAAGAATCTGAACTGATACAGATAACTTCCCAGCAGACCTACGGGAACAGCCACAGCGATGGCGGCTTCCGGATCCAGGTTGCCCAGCATGGCCACCGGAACGGCGATTCCGGCCGCGATAGCCGGCTCAGAGGGCATCTGTCCTCCGGGGGAGAATACTCCCATGTAAATCAGCTGGATGGCTGCCACAACCATCATGGCATTGGCCACGTCACCCATGACAATACCGCACACCAGGCCGGTCATCATGGGGGTAAAACGCAAGGTTGTAGTGGCGCCGCCCAGAAAGCTTCGGGACATAACCGCGCCGATCCAGAGTGCAATGATAAGAGCTTGTACAACTGATAAAGTTTCCATGTAATCCCCTCTCTTTGTAATTTATTTGTATTCCTTCAGCTTAGCTGCAAAGGCCGCTGAAATTTCCCGGACGCTTTGGGGGCCCTCGGCCTTATACCGCTTCGTGAGAGCGCTTCCCACACCGACCGCGCAGGCTCCGCTTTTGATCCAGTCGCCCATATTGTCGATGGAAACGCCGCCGGAGGGCATCATCTGCGCATAGGGCATGGGGCCGTGGACATCCTTGATAAAGGCTGGTCCCAGAACGCCGCCGGGGAATATTTTCAAGATTTCCGACCCGTGTTCCAGAGCCGTAGCCACCTCTGTGACTGAACCGCAGCCCGGCAGGTAGGGGATCGCGTAGCGGTTGCACACCGCGGCGATGTCCGCTGAAAAATGAGGACTCACGAGGAAATCCGCGCCGTTCATCACGGCGATCCTGGCCGTGATCTCATCCATCACTGTGCCGGCTCCCACCAGCATATCCGTGTCGGCAAAGTCCTTGACCAAGCGGTTGATTACCCGTTCTGCCCCGGGTGTAGAGAAGGTGACTTCGATGTTCTTGATTCCGCCCTCGAAGACACTTTTGCAAATCTCATACCCGCTCTCTTCGCTATCCGCCCGGATAACCGCAAAGATGAAGTTTTGCTTAAGCTGCAGGATGGTTTCGCTTTTGCCTCTTCCCATAGATTCTTCTCCTTCCTATCGTATTTCTCTGGAATATTTTACTAAATAAATATGGATTTGTCAAGCAATCCTCATGGTATTTGCACAGTTACGTTACTGTCAAGTAATCGTTGGCAACTCCCTTTCTGATCTGATTTATCTTTTTGCTGTATTAGCATCGTTTCTGCTCTGGTCTCTAATATCCGGCCATATGCAGCAGCCGTCTCCTCTCTCCCTGTATCTTTCCATCCAGTCCAACCACATGACCCATCACTGGATACTCATATCCCTTTCCCTCTTTCTTTGGCGCTTTCGCCGCCATCAGGATCTCACCGTATAACTCTTCTACCTTCTCTTCTTCAAATACAGGGCTTCTCAGACGTTCTGTTACTTCGTACAGCTTTCCGCTGCATTTTTTCGCCAGGATCTTTGCCAGGTGATTTCCTCCCCGCCGGCTCCAGCTCCTATGCCCATGCTTCATCCGCTTTGCGATCACACTCCACACATGGTTCTCCATTGTCCCCATGTTTCGGTATTCCAGCCCTTCCGGCGGTTCCGGAAGCTCAAGCCCTTGGGATTGGTACGGCAGGAGTCCTTCCCGGTTGTTCTCATAATATCGGATCAGTTCTTCTGCATCTTCAATCTCATCCTCATCGCTCAGGCTGTTCCGATAAATTTCCAGATACCGGAATACCTCTTCGATCTCCTCTTCTCTCAGAAGTTCTAAAATGGTATCCCGTGCAGCTTCTTCATGGATCTTTTCCTTTACGGCTTTGTTCCGGTGGAATGGGTCTAACTGGAAACATGTGCTTTTATCTTTTACTTTCTTGATCCATGACGCCCCATCTGCATTTAAGATCCGCTGGCTTACTTCATCCAGATTAAATTCCTGCGCAATCGCCGCCTCACGGTATTCCTGGAATTCTTTTGCTTTTGAAAATCCGGCAACAACCACTTTATCTTCCAGGGCATAACGGTTCTGACCAGTCCTTTTCCACCCATCATAAGCGATTCCGATCTTAATCTCTGCCTTATCCTGCTTTTCCTTTTTTCTGTCTTTGCCCTGCAGCTTGATATAAACTCCATCCGCTTCTTCAAACAGGACAGGTACTTCTTTTTTCCCTTTTAAATGCCCTTTCTTATATGCTTCGGTCAGCTCTGCTTCTTCCCCACAGACTTTTTCCCCTAATGCCTGGATGACATTCCATACTCCCATCGGGCTGATGCTCTGTCCCGTCATCTCGCTGACCTGCGCGGCGCACTCCCGGTAAGACAGCTCCGTGATCCCTTTTACCAGCAGCTCCGCCATGTTTGTGGAAATCAGCCCTACATGATCCAGTTCCAGTGTTTCATCCAGCAGATATACAAATCGTTTAGTTCCATCTTCCTCGGCCACCTCATAGACCGTTCTCTGATAGGTCACTTCGCCATACACGGTTTTTACGGTTGTCTGTCTGGCGCCCTTATTCCGGTACTTCTTCTTATCTCTGCCCTCCATCAGCATCCGGTCATAACGCTCCAGGAATTCTTTTGTGAACTCTCTTCCGATCTGGCAGACCCATGCAAAAATATTTTTCTCTAACTCCTTGAATGTTACGCCGTTTTCCTTTATCATTAAACTCATCATACAGACTCCTTATGTTTTTTCTCGACAATTAAACAATAAGATAAATCTGTATGATTGGGAAGAGGTTTCGATCTCTTCCCTTTATTTTTGCCAATGATAATTATACTCTAAGCACAGTTATCCGACGGCTGTCTTCGGCATTTTCACCCCTAATCCTCCGTCCGCTGATACTCCAAAATATCCCCCGGCTGACAGTCCAGTACCTGGCAGATGGCATCCAGGGTGGAAAAGCGGATCGCCCTGACCTTTCCGGTTTTTAGATTGGACAGATTCACCGTAGATATGCCCACCCGGGCAGACAACTCATTGAGGGTGATCTTTCTGTCCGCCATCACCCGATCCAGTCGTAAAATGATCGCCATAAGCACCTCTATATCGTTTCTTCCATGTCCTTTTGCAGCAAAAATCCCTCCTGAATGATTACGCTGAACACCCAGAGCAGAAGTCCCCGAATCAGATAGCGGGCGTCAATCAGCGTAAAGGTCCCGGCGCCATTTTGGAAAATGCCGAAATTCGTGGAAAATCCCGGCAGCCGGGGAAATATCACGGAGGCCAACAGATACAGCACAGCGATGAGCCGGGCGCAGAGGGTAAAGGAGTGGGAGAAGGGCTTAGCGTCAAACATGAGCTTTATCAGGCAGACAAGGATACAAAACATTGTCAGCCAGTGCAGACACTGGACGGAAAATTCAAAAAGGCCGTTTTCTCTCCAGCCTTCGCTCACCAGAATCACCGTCATACCGATCAGCTCAAACGCCATCAGCCACAGGGCAATTCCCAGAGGGGTTGAAATTTTTTTCACAAAGTCCTTCTTCACCTGTCGGCTGGTATCCACAGAAAAATTATTATCCATAAGCTTCCTCCTATCTGACAGCTGTCTTCCTATTACCCTGAGCATATCACATAGTTTAATGAAAATCAATTATTATTTAATGATTATCATTAAAACCAAGAGCAGCGCACCCCCTCAAAAAAGGACGGGGCCGCCGCAGTCAGACATAGCTGTCCTCTTACGGCGGTCCCGTCCTCTCGACTTTATATAAACTTAAGCCTCCTTGAGTCCAAAGAGCTTCTCCAGAGCTTCCTCCTTCAGTTTAGAGCCGATCACGCACAGGCGGCCCGTGTAATCTGCCTTCCCGGTGCGAATCTCTGTCTCCTCCGGCACCATATCAAAGTAGTACCACTCTCCGCCCTGGCCGGCCACAATTCCCTTGGCCCGCAGGACAATACCGTACTCCTCCTCCCGGCCCAGCTCAGCCAGAATTTTCTCCAGCTCTTCTTTCTCAAACTTCCTGAAGGTCTCCCGGCCCCAGCTGGTAAATACCTCATCCGCATGATGGTGGTGCTCGTGATCATGCTCATGATGATGATCATGGCCGCAGCAGCACTCCTCACCGTGCTCGTGATGGTGGTGCTCGTGATCATGCTCATGATGATGATCGTGGCCGCAGCAGCACTCCTCACCGTGCTCGTGATGGTGGTGCTCGTGATCATGCTCGTGATGATGCTCGTGATCATGCAGATCCATGTCCTCCAGGGACTGCACCCGCTTCTCCATCACCTCCAGGATTTTCTTTCCCTCCAGCTCCGTGATAGGGGTGGTGATGAGGCTGGCGTCCCTGTTGATTCCGCGGATCAGCTCCACCGCCTTGTCCACCTTCTCCCGGGAAGCCTTGTCCATCCGGCTGAGGATGATGGTGTTGGCGTACTCCAGCTGATTCTCAAAGAACTCTCCGAAGTTGCGCAGGTACATCTTACACTTGGTCACATCCGCCACGGTGGTGAAGCTGTTAAGCTTTAGCTGGCACTGCTCCTTGACGCCCTCCACGGCCTTGATCACATCGGAGAGCTTGCCCACGCCGGAGGGCTCGATGACGATCCGGTCCGGATGATAGGTTCCGATAACCTCTTTCAGGGATTTTCCGAAGTCTCCCACCAGAGAGCAGCAGATGCAGCCGGAGTTCATCTCCCGGATCTCCACCCCAGCCTCCTTCAGGAAACCGCCGTCGATCCCGATCTCACCGAATTCGTTCTCAATGAGCACCACCTGCTCCCCGCAGAAGGCCTCCGCCAGCAGCTTTTTAATCAGCGTAGTCTTTCCGGCCCCCAGGAACCCGGAAACAATGTCAATCTTTGTCATCTCTACCATCCTTTCTTGCGAAACATAAGAGGGAGCCGCCGTACCGTCTGTACAACCGCTCCCCGCTTTTTTCATTTCATCCTGTAGATTAGCCGTTGATCATGAAGTTCATCAGCTTGTCGATGTCTTCTCTCTCGTAAGCTACCAGCTCCAGCTCAGGAATCTCACCGTTGCTGAATACGTTAGCCAGAGATACGATCTGAGACAGCTTAGACTTCAGATTCAGTCTGTCGCCCTCGCCGGTTACCAGCTCTACTTTACCCTTGCAGGAATCTACTACCTGGAAAAACTTCTCTACATCTTTGATATTCGTTACTTTCATGATTAATTCTCCTTTCAAAATCTATATGTTAATTCTGTCTTACCTCTAAGTTTGTTATTATTATAACGTGCCTTTTTCAGAAATGCAATTCCTTTTTGCCATTTCCCCAGAAATCAGCAGTTTTGCGAAAACCCCAGGTTTTTCCAGGTTTTTCATGTGCATTTATTCAGTACACCCGGATTTTCGTTGCCTGCCTTTCGATAAAATGATATAATTTACCTGGTTCACCGTGAAAGATGAAGGGAGAATGTATATGAACCAAAAGGAACTGGCCGCCCTGGCCGGAGTCTCGCCGGCAACGGTTTCTCTTGTACTCAACAACAAAAAAGGTGTGGGAGAGGAGAAACGCCGGAGGATTCTTGCACTTTTAAAAGAAAACGGATACGCCGTGAGCCAGGAGGAGAGTCCTTCCTCCACGGACAGTATTCTTCTGATTAAATATTCTACCCACGGTATACTGGTGGAGGAAAACGCCGGCTTTGTCAGCGCCATCATCGACTCCATCCAGGCCGGCTGCCTAAAGAAGGGACTGCAGCTGAGCATCCGCTTTGTGAAAAATAATTTGGCCGAGGCTCTGGAGGCCATCCACTTCCCCAACTACCAGGGTGTGATTTTGCTGGGCACAGAGCTTCTGCCCTCAGACTATCCGCTGCTGGAAAAGATTCCCCTGCCCCACGTGGTGGTGGACAATGAGATGCCCAGCTGCCCCTGCTGTTCCGTGGTCATGGACAATGACCGGGGAGTCCGGGAGGCCCTATTCCACCTGGCCGCTCTGGGGCACCGTGAGATCGCTTATTTTTCCAGCTCCCTGCCCATACAGAATTTTGCCGACCGCAGCCGGGCCTTTCACCAGGCCGTGCAGGAGCTGGGCATGACTTGTCTGCCCCAGCATGAATTTAAGCTTCAGCCCTCCCTGATGGGGGCCTGCGGCAGCATGGAGACCTATTTGGAGCAAGGGAGTTCCCTGCCCTCCTGCGCCTTCGCAGACAATGATACCATAGCCATCGGCGCCATGAGGGCTCTGCAGAAGCATGGAATCCGTATCCCCCAGGACATCTCGGTTATCGGCTTTGACGATATCCAGTATGCTTCCATCCACTCCCCCACCTTAAGTACCATCCGCATTCCCCGGGAGGTTATAGGGACAGTGGCCCTGGAGCATCTGCAGCTGTGCATTGCCTCCCCAGAGATAACGGGGGTCAAAACCCGGATCTCCGGCGTCCTGATCCCCCGTCACAGTACGGCAGCTTTAACTCTTTAGTTTAAAGGCTGCCCTTTAAGCCTTTTTGATAACCGCGAGGCTGCTGCTTCCTCCTCCCTGGATCTGAAGCTTTCTATCCGGCTTTTCCAGGTAAATCCGGGAGGTGAATACCAGCTCTCCGCCGTTGACAAACACCTCCACAATAGAGCTGTCTACCAACACCAGAAGACTTTCTATCCGGCCGCTGACGCGGCCGATTCTTTTGCCCCGGCCGCCGCCGCAGGCCGCTGCCTCCCCCTCCGGGTTCAGGAAAGAAATCTCTGTCTTATTTCCCTCCGCCCGGATAGTCATGGCATTTTCCTCTGTTCCCAGGCGAACCTGGAAGGCTTCTCCCTTCAGGTCATTAACCTGAAGTTTAAGGGTGCAATCCCTCCAGTCATAGCCGCCGTCCTTCGTTTCCGCCTTCTCCCAGCCCAGCTCATGGATTTCCCGAACCGGCATGCGGAAGATCTGTCCTTCCCGGAAGCTCAGCTCCGTGGGCAGGGTCAGGCAATGCTGCCAGCCATTCTCCACCGTGAGATTCCGGTGGGTGCGCTCCGTGTCCGGCACCCCGGCCCAGCCAATGAGGATCCGTCTTCCGTCCTCCGTCTCAAAGGTCTGAGGCGCGTAGAAATCAAAGCCCATATCCCACTCCCGGAAGGTATCCTCGGGATTTTCATTATCATCCAGGAGCGAATACCCGGACTGATAAATATTTTGGAACTTTTCCTCCTGGGCTTCCAGCCCCTGGGGGCAGAAGGATAATACCCGATGTCCCTCCAGCCGGAAGATATCCGGGCACTCCCACATGTAGCCGAAGGCCTTCTGGGGCACCAGCTCCCGCTCCAGCGTCCAGTGACGCTTATCCGGGGAGGAGTAGATCAGGATTCCTCCCTTATCCTGGCGGCTGCCGTCCTCCTTCCAGGCCCGGGCCCGGGCTCCCAGAACCATGTGGTAGACCCCGTCCTCCTTCCAGACCTTGGGATCCCGCACATGCTGGGTGATGTCCTGGGGATAATCCTCCATTCCCAGAAGCTTCTCCTTGGCGGACATCTGCTGGCCGTCCTGGGACTCCACCAGCAGCTGGGTGGAAATCCGGCCCGCGTCAATATAGTCATAATCCCCGGGAAGCTTCACATTTCCCGTATAAAACAGGTACATGCGGCCATCCTCCACCAGGGCTGACCCGGAGTAAACGCCGTTTATGTCCTCGGGAATATCTGAGGCCAGAGGCGGTTCCCGGTAATCCCAGTTCAGCAGATCTTTGCTGACACAATGGCCCCAGTATCCGCCGCCGCCGTGAACGCTCAGGGGCGAATACTGAAAATACGCGTGGAACTCCCCCTTGAACTGGCACAGCCCGTTGGGATCGTTGATCCAGCCCACCGGCGGCATAATGTGATAGTTTGTCCGGAAAGGACAGCTTTCCACTGTCCTTCCCATCCTTTCTCTTTCGTCTTTTTCTCTCTGAAATGCGTCTTTCATGCTGTCTTCCTCTTATTTTCCGATTACCGCAATTCTGTCTCCCACTGCCACTGCCTTCTCTGCCTCCAGGTTCACCTGAAGACCATCCTCCAGCTCCGCGAAGATCAGGCAGGCCGTGGTGTCATAGCCCTCAGAGGCAATTCCCTTAAAGTCAGCCTCCATGATGCAGTCTCCCTTTTTCACTGCCTGTCCCTCCTTCACATGAAGGGTGAAATACTTGCCGCCCAGCTGCACCGTGTCAATACCCACGTGGAGCAGGATGCCGCTGCCACCCTTGGTCCGCAGGGTCACGGCGTGCTTGGTATCGGTAACCATCTCCACCACGGCGTCCACCGGAGCGTAGATTTTATTTTCTTCGGGAACAATGGCTGCTCCCTCTCCCAGGATCTTCTGGGCAAAGGTGGGATCCTTCACCTTCTCAATGCCGGTAAACTGTCCCTTCACATAGGCGCCGATTTCCTCATCTGCCGCCTCTGCCTTGCCAGCGGTCTCCTGCTCAGCGGCGGTCTCCTCAATAGCTGCCGGCTGCGCCGGTGCCTTGGCGGGAGCTGCCCCGGAAGCCTGAGCCGGAACTGCCTGCTTTTTCTCGAAAGCCATTCCCAGAAGCAAGGTGAAGATAAAGCCTGCGGCCAGAGCTGCCACATGGACGATGATGTAGTTCACATAGCCGTTTCCTGCGGGGTCTGCCAGGGCGATACCCGGTACCACCGTGGTTCCAAAGCCCAGAGCCGCCAGGTTGGTCACATACACCAGCACGCCGCCGATGGCTCCGCCCAGGCATCCGGCAATGAGGGGATAACGGTACCGCAGGTTTACACCGAAGAGGGCCGGCTCAGTGATTCCAAAGAGGATGGACACAAAGCTGGGGATACACAGCTCCTTGGCTCTGGCATTCTTGATGTGCTTGGCCAGGTAACCCAGAACTGCTCCACCCTGGGCAATCATTGCCACAGACATCAGAGGATTTAAGAAGTTCCTTCCGGTATCCACCAGCAGCTGGGTCTCGATAGCTCCGAACACATGGTGCAGACCCGTGATAACAATCAGCTGCTGAACTCCCGAGAAGACCGCGAAGCCCAGGGCTCCCAGGTTCTGGGTCATCCATACCAGTCCCGCAGTGATGCCGGAAGCCAGTCCTCTTCCCACCGGTCCGATGATCAAAAACAACAGGAAGGAGCTGACCAGGGTGGTCAAAAGCGGGGATACCAGCAAGCGGATTACCTCCGGCACCTTCTTCTCAAAGAAAACATCCAGCTTGGCGGTAACGATACCGATCAGCAGGGCTACGATGATACCGCCCTGGAAGCCTACCAGCTCCACCGGCAGGCCGAAAATGTGCAGGGTAGTTACCTCCGCCGTTCCCTGGGCCGCCGCGTAAGCGTCAGTGAGGCTGCCGGAAAGCATGATGCAGCCCATTACCAGTCCCATAATTGGCCTTCCGCCGAATCGTTTCACCGTACTGTAGGCCACACACAGGGGCAGGAAGCCGAAGATAGCTCCTGACGCTATGTTGATCAAGGTGGAAATGGCGTACAGGGTATCATTGTTCTCCACAAATTCCAGATTTCCCAGAACGCTGGACAGACCGGTGAGCAGGGCCGCCGCCAGAATTCCCGGCATGATCTCGATGAACACATCCGAGAGGGCCTTCACCGCCCGCTGGAGGGGATTCATCCGCTTATTGGCCTTCGTTTTCAGGTCACCCAGGCTCATGCTGTCCATGTGGATGGAATCCGCCAGCACCTGGCACACGTCATTTACCAGGCCCGCGCCAAAGATAATCTGCAGCTGATCGCCAGCTACGAATACTCCTTTTACCAGGTCCACCTGCTCAATAGCGCCGGTGTCCGCCCGGTCATTGTCCTCCAATACCAGCCTAAGCCGGGTGGCGCAGTGGGCAACGCCCAGGATATTACTCTTGCCGCCGGCAAGGCGCACAACTTCTGCCGCTATTTTTTCATAGCGTTTTCTTTTTTCTGCATCCATTTGCAATACCTCCCATATTCATTTAAAAAAGTTATGTACAGCCTATTTACCGCGGTATGGACAACTGCTGTCTTGTTTGTCCTTGTAATTATAATTATACAGGGATATAATAAAAGTAATATAGACAAATGTTTCTTAACTATACAGTTTTGTTGGGAGATTGAGCAAATGATGAAGGATTACATTTTTTCCAATGATTTTTCCAGAAATCTGGACGCCATGATCTACACCTGCGGCAATGAAACCTGCGCCCCTTCCCACAGCTACGGGCCTGTGGTCCGCAGCGGCTATCTGATCCACTATATCCTCTCCGGAAAGGGCATCTACAAGACCGACGGCCGCATCTACCATCTGTCCCAGGGGGACGCGTTTCTCATCCGCCCCAACACCCTCATCTACTACGAGGCGGACCGCTATCATCCCTGGACCTACACCTGGATCGGCTTTCAGGGGATCAAGATGGAGGAATATTTCAAGCGCACCTCCCTGCTGGAGGAGCCCTGCTTCCACTATGAGAAGGACGACCGGGTCCGGCTGTGCCACGAGAAAATGTTCGAGGCTTACAATCTGCCGGAGAACCGGGATCTGATGATGAACAGCATCCTCTACGAGTACCTCTACCTGCTGGCCAGCAAATTTCCCCGGAAATCTATTCCCACCAAGGAGAAAAAAATCTCCTACGTGGAGGAAGCCCTCCGGTACATCGAGAGCAATTATGCCCAGACGGTAAACATCCAGGTGATCGCCTCCTACCTGAATATTGAGCGCACCTACCTGTACCGGCTCTTTAAGGATATCACCGGCAGCTCCCCCCAGGAATACCTGCTGGATTACCGCATCCGCAGAGCCTGTACGCTGCTGAAGGAAACCTCTCTTCCCATCAACGATATCGCCCGCTCCGTGGGCTACAGCGACGCCCTGTATTTCTCCCGGCTCTTCCGGCAAAAGAAAAACACAACCCCCACGGAATACCGGAAAAATGCGGCGAAAGGAGCATAGCCCATGGAAAATTCTTATATCCTGCCCTCCGGGGAGAGGCCTTTCTCGGACCTGTATCTCTACTTCTGCGGCTATGAAGAGTGCCGCCCCGGACACAGCTTTGGCCCCGCCGTTCGGCCCTGCTATATTATCCACTACATTGTGTCGGGAAAAGGAACCTACCGGGCCGGGGGAAGAGTCTATGAGCTGGAGGCCGGCCAGGGCTTTCTCATCACCCCCGGCTCCCAGACCTTCTACCAGGCGGACGCCGAAGATCCCTGGACCTATCTCTGGATCGGCTTTGACGGCAGCCAGGCGTCCCGATATCTGTCGGGCATCGGCCTTGGGGAAAACCGGCTCACCTACCGCAGCAGCCAGGGAGAGCAGCTGAAAAATACCGTGATGACCATGCTTCAGCACAATACCGGCGCCGCCTCCAATCAGTTCATGCTGGAGAGCCTCCTTTACACCTTCTTCAGTCTGCTGGCGGAGGATCTGGACGTGCTGCTGGCCCCCGGAGCCATGGCCGGCAGTCAGTACATCCGCCGGGCCACGGAATTTATCCGGGATAATTACTTCCGTCCCATCCGGGTCACGGACATTGCCGCCTACGTCTGCATCAACCGCAGCTATCTGTACTCCCTGTTCCAGAAGGAGCTGCACACCTCTCCCCAGGAGTATCTATCCAACTATCGGCTGACCCGGGCCGCGGAGCTTCTGCTGATCACCGATCTCTCCGTGGAGGGGGTGGCCCTCTCCTGCGGCTACGGGGATCCCCTGGTCTTTTCCAAAGCCTTCAAGGCCAAGAACGGCCTGACGCCCACCCAATACCGGAAGGCCAAGGCTTCCCCCAGCAAATAACATTTTGACTGATTTCCCCAACATTTCTATCTGGTTAGCAAACCTGCTTCGTCTATACTGGTAACTGTCAGACATTGCCCAAGGAGGTATTTTCCATGAACATTACGTACAACGAAGCGAGCCGGACCTTTCACCTTTTCAACCGGCATATCAGTTATATTATAACCATTCTCCCCAACGGCCACCTGGGACAGCTGTACTTTGGGAAAAAGCTGCGCCCCCGGGAGGACTACGCCCATCTGCTGGAGATGGTTCCCCGGTCCATGAGCTCTTATGTGTTTGAACATGAACGAACATTATCACTGGAGCATGTGCGCCAGGAGTACGGGGTGTACGGTTCCTCAGACTACCGGATCCCGGCGGTGGAAATCCTCCAGGGCAACGGCAGCCGAATTTCCGACTTCTGCTATGAGTCTCACAAAATCACCAAGGGGAAGCCGGCCTTAGCAGGCCTGCCCGCCACCTACACGGAGGATGAGGAGGAAGCTATGACCCTGACTCTGGTGTTAAAGGACGCCCTCACCGGCGTGGAGCTCTCCCTTCTCTATACCATCTTCGCCCAGGGGGGAATCCTGGCCCGCAGCGCCCATTTCACCAACCAGGGCACGGAGGCGGTTCATCTGCTGAAGGCCATGAGCCTCTGCATGGATCTGCCGGACTGCGACTATGAGTGGATTCAGTTTTCCGGCGCCTGGGCCCGGGAGCGCCATCCCCGGGTGCGCCGTCTGGAGCAGGGAATCCAGTCCGTGGGGAGCATGCGGGGAAATTCCTCCCACGAGCACAATCCCTTCCTGATCCTGAAGCGCCCCCAGGCGGACGAATTCCAGGGGGAGGCCCTGGGCTTCAGCCTCATCTACAGCGGAAATTTCCTGGCCCAGGCGGAGGTGGACACCCACGACACCACCCGGGTGCTCCTGGGAATTCACCCGGAATGGTTTGACTGGAAGCTGGAGCCGGGAGAGTCCTTCCAGACCCCGGAGGCGGTGATGGTCTACACCGACCAGGGCATGAACGCCCTCAGCCAGACCTTCCATGAGCTCTACCGGACGCGCCTGGCCAGAGGCTACTGGCGGGACCGGGAGCGGCCTATCCTGGTAAACAACTGGGAAGCCACATATTTTACCTTCACCCAGGAGGAGCTTCTGGACCTGGCAAAAACCGCCCAGAAGGCGGGAATCGAACTCTTCGTCCTGGACGACGGATGGTTTGGAAAGCGGGAAAACGACCGGACCGGTCTGGGAGACTGGACGCCCAACCGGGACAGGCTCCCCCAGGGAATTCCCGGTCTGGCCAAAAAGATCCATGAGCTGGGCATGAAATTCGGGCTCTGGTTTGAGCCGGAGATGGTAAATAAGAATTCAGATTTGTACCGGGCTCACCCGGACTGGATCCTGGCCGTTCCCGGCAGGCGCCAGTCCCAGGGCCGCTACCAGCATGTGCTGGATTTCTCCCGGCCGGAAGTGGTGGACTATATCTATGACCGGATGGCGGCCATTCTGGAGGGCGGTTACGTCTCCTACGTGAAATGGGACATGAACCGCAGCATCACCGAGTGCTGGTCCGCCGCCCTCCCCGCCGACCGCCAGGGCGAGGTGTTCCATCGGTATATTCTGGGGGTATACCGGCTTTACCAGCGTCTCACCGATGCCTTCCCCCAGGTGCTCTTCGAGTCCTGCGCCAGCGGCGGCGGCCGCTTTGACCCGGGCCTCCTCTACTACGCCCCCCAGGCCTGGACCAGCGACGACACGGATGCGGTGGAACGGCTGAAGATTCAGTATGGAACCTCCTACTGCTACCCCGTCAGCAGCATGGGGGCCCACGTATCCGCCTCCCCCAATCATCAGCTGATGAGGGACACGCCTCTGCACACCAGGGCCAACGTGGCCTGCTTCGGCACCTTTGGGTATGAGCTGGATTTAAACCGCCTGTCCCCGGAGGAGCTGCAGGAGATCAAATGCCAGACCAGCTTCATGAAAAAGTGGAGATGGCTGCTGCAGTTTGGCGTCTTCTATCGGCTGCAGAGCCCCTTTGCGGGCAACACCGCCGCCTGGATGACCGTGAGCCCCGACCGGGAAAAGGCCATCGTGGGCTGGTACCGAATCCTCAACACCGTGAACCCGCCCTACACCCGGCTGCGGCTGGCAGGGCTTGATCCCGACCGGCTCTACACTGTCCGGGAGGGAGATCGTCAGCTGGGACAGTTCTACGGGGACGAGCTCATGTACGCCGGCCTTGTCACCAGCGACCAGAATTCCGGCGAAGCTCTGGACGGCGCCGAGCCCAGCTGCGATTTTGATTCAAAGCTCTATATTCTGGAGTGAGAGAAAATCCGCCTTCTCTCTCACTCCCGGGTACTTTCCCCTTAGCCTAGCGGCTTGCCTTTTCTAGGGCCTTCATCAGCAGGGCCGCCACGGCTGCTCCCGGATCCTGAAGCTTTCTGGAAGCCTCGCCTCTGGTGGCGGCTCTGCCGTGGACGGCCAGCATCCCCACGGTGGCCTCAAAGCCCTTCTGGGCCGCGGCCGCAGCCTTGGCGGAGGCCGTCGGCAGGTCTTCACCGGCCTCCACCGCCTCCTTAAGGGCCTCCACCCCCGGGGCCAGGCCGTCCAGGAAGGTCTTATCCCCTATCTTTGCCTTTCCCCGGTTGGCGACGCCCTCCAGGTACGCCTGGAAGAGCTCCGCCACCTGGCCGGGGGAGAGCTCTGTATTTCCCTTCAGCGCCTTTCCCGCCTGCATCAGACCGGAAGCCATCAATGTTCCCATGGTGGAGGGCACCGCCGTGGACATGGCCTTGCCCGCCTGGTAAAGCAGCCGCCCCGCGTCCGTCTCCCCCTTCTCCGTCACAGCCTCATAGGCCGCCAGAAATCCGTCGCTCATGGTGAGTCCCAGATCTCCGTCTCCCACTACGCTGTCCAGATTGATCAGATATTCCCTATTCTCCGCCATAATATCTTTGGCTTCCCGCAAAAAACTCACTAAATATTCCGCATTCATCTTGCCTCTCCTCCTCTACACCTGCACAAAGAACGGGGTTCTGGCCGGCGCGTCCAGATATTTTTTCAGCTCCTCGTCCAGCTTCAGCAGGGAAATGGAAAATCCCGCCATCTCAATGGCCGTGGCAAATTCCCCCACGTAGTAGCGATGCACGCTGATTCCCTTCTCCTTCAAATACTCGTCAATCTTCCTGGTGACAATATACTGTTCGTCCAAGGGAGTGGCTCCCAGGCCGTTCACCAGCACAGCCACCTGATCTCCCTTTTGGTAGGGCAGATCCGCTACAATCTGATCCATCATCTCCGTCACCACCTGATCCGCCGGCTCCAGTTTGCCCCGGCGGATTCCCGGCTCCCCGTGGATACCCATGCCGATCTCCATCTCATCCTCCCCGATGGCAAATCCGGGCTTCCCCACCCGGGGAACCGTGCAGGGGGACAGGGCCACGCCCATGGTGCGCACGTTGGCGCAGGCCTTCTCCGCCACCCGCTTTACCTCCTCCAGGGGCAGCATATCCGCCGCCGCGGCTCCGGCGCACTTATAGACAAACACAATCCCGGCCACGCCCCGGCGGGTATTTTTCTCTCCAGGAGCCGCAGGGCCCGCGGAGGCCACATCCTCCCCGGCCACCACGCTCTCCACGCGGATATCCTCCTCAAAATCGGCCATCTCCGCGGCCATGTCAAAGTTGAAAATATCCCCGTTGTAATTTCCGTAGATGTAGAGTACCCCGGCGCCGGAGTCAATATATTTGGTCACCGCCAGCATCTGCTCCGCGCTGGGGGACTGGAACACGTCGCCCACAGAGCAGCCGTCCAGCATCCCCTCTCCCACGTAGCCCAGGAACAGGGGCAGATGGCCGGATCCGCCTCCGGTGGCGATTCCCACCTTGCCCTCCTTCTTCCTGGCAGTCACCAGACAGTGTACGTCCTCCCCGGTGCAGGTGACCAGATCCGGATGGGCCGCGTAAATCCCCTCCAGCATCTCCTTCACATAGTTCTCCGGTTTGTTGATCATTTTTTTCATCTTTTTTCCTCCCATCGCATTTCCTTCGCTAAATTTTTTTCATACAATTTAGTTATGTTTAGTTTTTAACTAGTCTTAGTTTAGCATATCACTTAATTTTACTCAATAAATTTATTGATTTTCTATGATTTTAATAATTATTCTCTCTATATTTTGTATGTTTTCACAACAAAAAGGAGATGTGCCCAGTGCAACATCTCCTCAAGAATTTACTTATTTTATTATCCGCTATATTCTAAGAAATACTGGTAACCCGGTAGCCGATTGCCTCCAGGGCATCCTTCAGGACTTTGTCGTCGATCTCCCGGTCATAGGAAACCACTGCGCTTCCGTTGGAAAGCTTTACCTCGGCACTGACTCCGTCAATCTGATTTAACCTCTTGGTCACGCTCATGACACAGTGACTGCAGGTCATTCCGGCAATTTTCAGGGTCTTTCTTCCGATCACCCGTCCCTCCAGCTTCTTTTTCTTTATCTTACCGCTGCTGGGACAGTTGCCGCCAGAGGGGCAGCCAATACATTTGGCGCCGTTTCTCTTAGCCTTCACCAGGTAAGCCACAGCCGCGCCCACCACCAGGGCCAAAATCACCAGCACAATGATATTTTCCATCTTCACGCACCTTCCTTCTCATAAAGCCATACAGGGATTGCGGCAAAAGGCAATTCCCCCGCTATTTCTGCGGTTCCTCTTTGCTGCAATCCCTTATCAGTTTATCCTATTTTAGCTGGTATGTAAACTGTACTCTGCGGAGAATTCCCGGTCAGACTTGCGGATTCTCCAGATAACAATGGCTACAAATACCAGCACCGCGATCAGGCCCGGAACAAAGGCGGTTCCCAGAGAACCGGTGGTTGCCAGCGTGCCGATCTGGTATACCAGGAAGGCCACCGTATAGCCGGTTGCCAGCTGCAGGCAGATGCCGCCAAAGAGCCATTTCCCGCTCTTCATCTCGGAGTTCATGGCTCCCAGGGCTGCGAAGCAGGGCGGTGTATAGAGATTAAACATCAGGTATGCCAGGGCGGCCACCTTAGTCAGCCCCATAATGGTAGCCACATCCGCTCCATTTCCAATCAGGGCCAGCTCATCCACATCAATCAGGTTGGTAACGCCGTAGACCACAGCCAGGGTACCAACTACATTCTCCTTGGCGATGAAGCCGGTGATTGCCGCTGCTGCCAGCTGCCATACACCGAAGCCCAGAGGAATGAACAGAACAGAGAAGGGGCTGGCGATAGAAGCCAGGATGGAAGTGCTCTCCGCACCTTCCTCCACCAGCTGGAACTGCCAGTTGAAGCTCTGCATGATCTGTACCACCGTGTTGCAGACCAGAATAATAGTACCGGCCTTGATAATATATGCCTTTCCTCGCTCCAGCATGGACACGCAGGCTCTCAGGAGGCTGGGCACTTTATACTCAGGAAGCTCGATGATAAAGAAGGATTTGCGGAACTTCTGTCCGGTGATTCTCTTTACCAGCAGAGCGCCCAGAAGGATCAGCAGGATTCCCACCAGATACATCACAGGGCCCACCCAGGAAGCGTCGCCGAAGAAGGCGCCGGCAAACAGAGCGATTACCGGAAGCTTAGCGCCGCAGGGCATAAAGGGCGTCAGCATAGCGGTGGTTCTGCGCTCTCTCTCGTTTCGGATAGTACGGCAGGCCATGACGCCGGGGATGGCGCATCCGGTACCGATTACCATGGGAATTACGGATTTACCGGAGAGGCCCACTCTCTTGAAAATAGGATCCAGCACAACCGTGGCCCGGGCCATATATCCGCAGTCCTCCAAAAGGGCGATGAGGAAATACATCACCATTACCAGAGGCAGGAAGCCCACTACCGCGCCCACGCCGCCGATGATACCGTCAACCAGCAGGGCCTGCAGGAAGGGATTTGCATTTTCCAGAAGGCCGCCGACCCAGCCCTGGAAGGTCTCAATCCAGCCCACCAGCCAATCTGCGATCCAGGTTCCCAGGGTTGACTGGGAAATGTAGAATACCAGGAACATCACCGCCGCAAAGATGGGAATACCGATGATTTTGTGGGTGATGACAGCGTCAATCTTATCCTGGAAGTTCTTATCCTTGGTGAAGACCTTTCTCTTCTCCACATCCTTCACAATGCCGTTTACAAATGCAAAACGCTTTCTGTCGGCAGCCTCCACAGCCGCCTTGTCATGAAGGTCAATGTCATCCTGCACATAGGGAGCCTTCTGCCCCTGGCCTTTTAAGGCCGCCGCCTGGTTTACAACCTCCTTGAGATCCTCATGGCCTGAGGAAGTGGAGATCGTCTTCACCACCGGGCATCCCAGCTTAGAGGACAGAAGCTTCTCGTCAATCTGCGTCTGTTTCTTCTGGGTGACATCGCTCTTATTCAGAGCCACCACCACCGGAACGCCCAGCTCCAGCAGCTGTGTGGTGAAAAACAGGCTTCGGCTTAAGTTGGTGGCGTCTACGATATTGATGATCGCATCCGGCTTCTCATTTTTTACGTAGCTGCTGGTGATGCTCTCCTCCGAAGTAAAGGGAGACATGGAGTAAGCGCCCGGCAGATCCACTGCCACCAGCTCCTCCCCTCCGTCATAGTAAGCCTTTTTAATCAGGCTTTCCTTGCGCTCTACCGTAACACCGGCCCAGTTTCCCACACGCTCGTTTCTTCCTGTCAGCGCGTTATACATGGTCGTTTTGCCGCTGTTTGGGTTTCCTGCAAAAGCGATTCTCATATCCCAAGCTCCTCCTTCATTAAAAAATAATTAGCACAGACTAACCCCTGTGGGCACCTGACCGCTGCGCTCAGCGGCCGCCCTGCTATTATATTGAAATAGCTCTCGCTAAATCAGTATCTATATTGTACCTTCCATCCTTGATGGAAACCACGCAGCCGCCCTTCAGATGGGAAACCACCGTAATCGGCTCGCCGCTGTAGCAGCCCAGAGAAAACAGGAATGCTTCCAGCTCCTCATCCTCTGTGGCAATACCCTTCACCATATATTCTTCGCCTTCCTTGGCATCCAATAGATTCATCTTATCTAAATCCTCCCGACCGGCTCCGCGCCGATCCGTCTCGCAGTTAGTCATCGTTTACTAATGAGTAGTTTAAACTAACTCTCAGGTAATGTCAAGAACTTCTTGCGGCTTTTAGGGAAAATATTCCCCGCTTATCGGTTCAGCTCCTGGTAAATATCCCGCTTTGACACTCCCCGATCCTTTGCCACCTGCTTCATGGCGCTCTTTTTATCCATCCCCTGATTCTGGTAGAAGGCCATGTGCTCCTCCAGGGTGAGCTCCTGCCAGCTCTCCTGCCGCTCCCGCTCCATCTCCCGGCGGCTCCTTCCCTCCAGCACCAGCACGCACTCCCCCTTGGGCTCCTGCTCCTGATAATGGGCCGCCGCCCCGGAGAGGGTGGTCAAAAATGCAGTCTCATGCTTCTTGGTGAGCTCCCGGCAGACGGTCACTCTCCGCTCCCCCAGCACCTCCAAAAGCTCCTGCAGGGTGCGCAGAAGCCGGTGGGGCGCCTCGTAGAGGATGATGGTTCGGGTCTCGGTCTTCAGCTCCTCCAGGATAGCCCTCCGCTCCTTCTTATCCGAGGGGAGAAAGGCCTCAAAGGCAAATCTTCTGGTACTCTGGCCCGAGAGGGTCAAAGCTGTGATACAGGCCGCGGGGCCCGGCAGGGAAGTCACCGTCACCCCCGCCTCGTGGCACATCCGCACCAGCTCCTCCCCGGGATCTGAGATCCCCGGGGTTCCGGCGTCGGTGATAAGAGCCACATTGGCTCCCCCCAGAAGCTTATCCACCAGCTCCCGTCCCTTTTCTATCTTATTATATTCATGGTAGCTGGTCATGGGGGTCCTGATCTCAAAATGGTTCAGAAGCTTAATGCTGTTGCGGGTATCCTCCGCGGCAATCAGATCCGCCTCCCGCAGGGTACGCAGCACCCGCAGAGTGATATCCTCCAGATTTCCTATGGGTGTGGCGCACAGATACAGAGTTCCTGCCATATCCTCTCCTCCTGCTTCTCTTAATCCCCGGCGCCATCTCTCGGCGCATAAATTTCCTCAATGTCCCTGGTGTAGACCCCTGGACTCTGATACACGATCAGGGGCTTCTCCACGGTGATCCGGGGCCTGCCGCCCCGCAGAGCCTCGATGAGCACCATGTTGGGTTCCCTGTCCACATAGGGGTGCACCAGCTGCATCCTCTTGGGCTCCAGATTATATTTCATCAGCACGCCCATGATCTCCGCCAGCCGGAAGGGCCGGTGGACCATGTAAAATCTGCCGTTGCTCACCAGCACCTTGGCCGCCTGGCTTACCACATCCTCCAGGGTACAGAGAACCTCATGGCGGGCTATGGCCTTGGGCTGATGGGGATTCACCAATCCATGGTTTCCGGTCATATACGGCGGATTGCTGGTCACCACATGAAAAGAAGCCGGGCCAAAAATGCCGGCGGCTTCCTTAATATCTCCGGTTACGATGGACACCTCCCGCTCCAGATGATTCCAGGCGACGCTTCTGCGGGCCATGGCCGCGCTCTTCTCCTGAATCTCCAGTCCGGTGAAATGTCCTCCCTGAGTCCGCCCCTTCAAAAGCAGAGGCACCACCCCGGAGCCGGTTCCCAAATCCAGCACCTGCTCCCCCGGCTTCACCCGGGCAAACCAGGCCAGAAGCACGGCGTCTATGCCGTAGCAGAAATCCCGGGGATCCTGTATCAGCCGGTAACCATTCTGCAGGTCGTCCAGCCGCTCCCCCTCCAACAATTCCACTGTCATTGGGCTTTCCAATCCTCTCTATTTTTCCTTTTCCAGGGCTTCCAGGGCCTTCATCTCCTCCTTGGAGATCTTTTGCTTGTCCTTCTTTCCGTGGCGGGGCTTAAACTTTAGCTCCTCCACCTTGTACTCCTGGATTTCCTTCTCGTCATTGACGTCCACAACCACCTTCACCAGCTGGCGCAGCACATTAACGCTGGTAACCTCCCCCCGGATTCCCTCCGGCGTAGTCACCGTATCGCCCACATTGGGCAGCTTCTTGTTCAGATACTCGTAGGTTTCCTGCTCATTTTTCAGACAGCACATGAGCCGTCCGCAAACCCCGGAGATCTTGGTGGGATTCAGGGACAGATTCTGCTCCTTGGCCATCTTGATAGATACCGGGGCAAACTCTGACAGGTAAGTGTGGCAGCACAGGGGCCGGCCGCAGATCCCGATTCCTCCCAGAATCTTCGTCTCATCCCTGACACCGATCTGGCGCAGCTCGATCCTCGTCTTGAACACGGAGGCCAGATCCTTCACCAGCTCCCGGAAATCAATCCGTCCGTCAGCGGTAAAATAGAAAAGCACCTTATTGTTGTCAAAGGTGTATTCCGCCTCGATAAGCTTCATTTCCAGGTTATGGGCCTTGATCTTCTGCTGACAGATCTGGAAGGCCTCCCTCTCCTTGCGGCGGTTGTTCTCCTCCCGGTTATCGTCCTTCTGGGTGGCCAGGCGGATCACATCCTTCAGGGGCTGCACCACCTTGCTGTCCTCCACCTCCTTGGGGCCCAGAACCACCGTCCCGTACTCCACGCCCCGGGCCGTCTCCACAATCACGTGGTCTCCCGCCTTTATTTTCAGCTCCTTGGGATTAAAGTAGTAAACCTTGCCCACATTGCGGAACCGAACTCCAATAATTTTAATCATCTCAGTTCTCCCGAATTGTCAGGAACAGAAGCTCCATAGTCAGCTCAAAATTTACGTTGGCGTGGAGTCTGCTCTTGGCCTTATCAATGGCGTTGATAATCGACTCCAGCCCCTCATATGAGCTGCTCCGGGCCCGTTCCCGTATTGCGTTGATTTCCTGTTTAAAGACCAGGTTGTCTACCTCCCACGTGGCTTTAAAAAGCAGCACATCCCGAAACCACAGGAGGAACAGATCTAAGTAATCATAGATAGTCTCCTTCTCCTGGGCCAGCCGCTTCATGGTCTCCACCAGCTCCTGCATGGGCATGTCCTTGGAATACTTTAAGATCCGCAGGGCATAGTCCCGAATCTGGGAAAACTCCTCCGACGTGGCTATCTTCTGGGCCTTTCCCACATTTCCCTGGGCAAAAGCCGCGTCCATCTCCGCCTGGTAATCCGGCAGCCGGCAGGCGTCAATCAAATAATTTTTAATCATGGTGTCACTCACCGCCTTTAGCTTCAGCTTCACGCAGCGTGAGCTGATGGTAGGAAGCAACGCTTCCGCATTGCTGGTCAAAAGCAAAATAACCGCGTAGGCCGGCGGCTCCTCTATGGTCTTTAATATGGCGTTCTGCGCCTGAACCGTCAGCTTCTCCGCTTCATCTACAATGTATATCTTATACGGGCCGGTGTAGGGCTTAATTCCCACATCCTCCACCAACTGGCTCCGAATCTCCTCGATTCCGATGGAGGCAGGCTTCTCGTGGGTCACCCGGATGATATCCGGATGATTCCCTCCCTCCGCCTTTTTGCAGGAGCTGCAGACGCCGCAGGGATCCGTCCCTCTCTTTTCGCACTGCAGGGCCTGGGCGAAGATCGTTGCCAGCAGGTTCTTTCCGGCTCCCTCCTCCCCGCAGAACAGGTAAGCGTGGGAGACCTTGCCCATAGAAATTGCGCTGCGAAGGTGGCTGATGATTTCCTTATGTCCGATCACACTGTCAAATGTCCGCATCCGGCCTCTCCTTCACTGAATAGAATTCCTAATTTAGTATAACACAGTTTTAATATAAGTTTCAATCTCTGCCAGACAAATCTGAAAATTCCCATTATCGAAGCGCCGCTCTATCCCGGCCTCGGCGATCTTCTCCTCGGAAAAGTCCTCGCAGTCCGCCAGGAACCGCCGGCACAGCTCCGCATATTTAGGAGATGCCTGTTCCCGCTCCCGGGCCAGGGCACGGCTTAGGCGCTCTCCGTCCTCCACCTGCACATAGATGGGGCACAGAACTCCCTGGGGGAAATACTTTTTCAGCTGCAGGTAGGATTCCAGGGTCCCGATGCCCAGATAGGAGTGCTCCCTCAGGTCGATCTGCCCGTCGTCCGCAGTGAAATACCGCCAGATCCCATGGATGGTGGAGTAGGCCCGCTCCTCCATCAGCTTTCCCTCCGCGGCGAACTGCTGAAACCTGCTCTCGTCCACGAAAAAGTATTCTCTTCCCTCCTGCTCCCCCTCCCGCATGGGCCGGGTGGTGTACAGGACAATCTTCTCTAATTTTCCCGCGAATCCGCGCAAAAGCTCCCGGTAAATGCTGTCTTTACCGGAAGCGCTCTTTCCCATGATATAGAAAATGTGGTTCATGGCCTCTCCTTACACCTTAAAGCGGTATCCCACTCCCCAGATAGTCTCTATATACTGGGGCTTGGCCGTATTAAATTCAATTTTTTCCCGGATCTTCTTGATATGCACCGTCACCGTGGCGATATCCCCGATGGACTCCATATCCCAGATTTCCTTGAAAAGTTCGTCCTTGGTAAATACCCGGTTGGGATTTTGCGCCAGGAAGGTCAGAAGGTCGAACTCCTTGGTGGTAAAATTCTTTTCCTCTCCGTTTACCCAGACTCTCCGGGCCGTCTTGTCGATCTTAAGCCCTCGAATCTCAATGACATCGTTCTCCTGAATTCCGCTGCCGATCAGCCGCTCGTACCGGGCCAGATGGGCCTTCACCCGGGCCACCAGCTCGCTGGGGGAGAAGGGCTTTGTGATATAGTCGTCAGCCCCCAGACCCAGCCCCCGGATCTTGTCAATGTCGTCCTTCTTGGCGGATACCATCAGTACCGGTGTGTTCTTGCTCCTGCGGATCTCCCGGCAGATCTCAAAGCCGTCCATGCCCGGAAGCATTAAGTCCAGGATAAACAAATCGTAGTCCTCCGTGAGGGCCCTCTTTAGGCCTACGTCCCCCTGGTGCTCAATTTCCACCTCGAAGCCTGAAAGCTCCAGGTAGTCCCGCTCCAGGTCTGCAATTTCTGTCTCATCCTCAATAATCAAAATCCTACTCATTTACCGGTACCTCCTGATATTTTCTAAGCACAAAATACATCACTGTGCCGATGTTTTCCTTGCTGGTGGCCCAAACCTTGCCCCCGTGATCCTCCATGATCTTCTTTACGATGGACAGGCCGATGCCGCTGCCTCCCTTGCTGGAATTTCTGGAAGCATCCGTCCTGTAGAACCGCTCAAAGATATTCACCAGATCCTTCTGGGCAATACCCTTACCGTTGTCCTCGATCTCCACCTGGATGAAGTCTCCCACATCCCGGACCCGGAGGTTGATGACGCCCTTGGGCTTGTTCATGTATTTCAGGGAATTGCTGACAATGTTGTTGATCACCCGGGTGATCTGCTCCACATCTGCGATGACCTTCACGTCGTCAGCCACATAATTCAGGTAATTGAGCTCTACCCCCTTGGCCTCCAGCTCCATGGCCAAATCCTCAGCGCAGTCGTTGAAGTACTCGGTCACCGTCACCTTGCTGAAGGTGTAGGGGATTCGGTTGGTGTCGATCTTGGAATACACCGTAAGCTCATTGATCAGCCGGTCCATCTCCGTGGCCTTGTTGTAAATGGTCTTGATGTACCTCTCCTGCTTCTCCGGGGTGTTGGCCACCCCATCCATGAGTCCCTCCGCATAGCCTTTCACCGCCGTGATGGGCGTCTTCAGGTCATGGGCGATGTTGCTGATGAGCTCTTTATTTTCCTTGTCGAACTTGACCTTCTCCTCGGTGGAAGCCTTCAGCCGCTGACGCATCTCCTCAAAATCCTGGCACAGATCATTGATCTCCACCACGTCGCAGCCCTCCACCACGAAGTCCAGATTGCCCTCCTTGATGTTGTTGGTGGCTTTTTTCAGAAGGTTCAGCGGCGCGATCACGCCCCGGTAGGTCCAGAAACTTAAGGATAAACTGGTGATGATCAAAATCAGAATCACCACAAAGAGCATGTTGGCCGTCAGGCTCTTAACCTGGGGAATAACTGCGTCCGCCCGGGTGACGATAAACACGCTGCCCTGGGAGTCATCGGAAAAGGTGAAGTCCACCTGCTTTACCAATGCCTGGTCGTCGCCCCCAATGTAAAGGCCCTTGTCTGAGCCCGCCAGAAAATCCCCATACTTGGGCAGCTCCGCCAGAAGGGCGGAGCCCTCATCCAGGGCTCCGCAGTAATAAATCTCCCTGTTCTTGCGCACCAGGAGATAGGAATTTTGTTTATTGAGACGTTCATCAATCTCCGCCAGCTTTTCCTTATCCTCCAGCTTCTCGGGTTCTTCCTGGGCCGCCTCCTGAAGCCACTCAAAGGTTCCCTTAGTCATTTTGCTGAGCAGCGCGGAGCTGTTGAGAATGTCGTAGGTGGCATCCTCAATTCCATACTGCTCCTCCAGACTGTTCAGCTGGTGCTGCGTGAAGGCCGCCAAAGAAACTGCCGAGAGCAGAAGGGGAACGAAAATAATGGCGAAAAACGATACGATAATTCGGGTTTTCAGCTTCATAGAAATGTCCTCTTCCTGCTTTTGCTACGTACCATTATAGCATAGTAAGGTTACTTTTTGGTATAAACAAAGAAAGACATTTCTAAAAACTTTCTAAAAACAGAGGCAGCCTGCCCTGCCGCGTACAAAAAAGACGCAGCCGTCCGTGGACAGCTGCGTCTTTTCGTATACACTCGCTACTCCTGCTTCAGCTCGTCGATGATATTGTCTCCTCTCATCTTCCTCATGCTGTAAATCATGGTGATGCCCACCACCAGCAGCACCGCCGCCACGGAGATTCCCCAGTAAATCCAGGGCAGGCTGTAGTCATAGCGGACGCCGAAGCTGGTCCCCCGGTATACCAGGTAGCTGGTTCCCACGGAAATCAGCACTCCGTAGAAGATGGAGCGCAGGCCGTAGATGAGACATTCACAGCCCATCATCCGCCGGAAGCCCCTCTGGGTCATGCCGATGGAGCGCAGCACGGCGAACTCTCTTCTCCTGAGGAACAGGTTAGTGGAAATGGTGTTGAAAATATTGGCCACCGCCACCAGGGACATTAAGCCCACAAAGCCTCCGGTAAGTACCCGGATCACCAGGAGAATATTCTGATCCCGCTCCGTGTTCTCCCTCATGTCGTAGAGATTATGCTGGTAAAGAGCAGAATTCCTGTCCTGAGCCTTATCGATCAGCTGCTGGGCCACCTCCCGGTGCTCCGGCGCCTTCAAATAGGCCTCCTGCTGAAGGATATCCTTCAGCTGCTCCTCATAGGCCCCAAAGGAGCTCTCCGGCAGCGTCACCAGGATGGTATCCGAGAAATAGCTGGCCATGGTCTCCCTGGGGAACTCCTCCGCCCGGGCCGTCAGCTCCAGAGAAAAGAAGGCTTCAAAGGCGCTGGTCTCATTGTTCTCACCGTCGTACTGCTCCCGGCCAAGCTCCACCTCCGTGGGACCCTGCAGGTTCAGCAGGCTGCGGTTTTGATACTGCTGGGTTTCCGGATCTAAGCTTCTCACCCGATCCACATAGATTCCCTTGAGTTTCTCCTGCCCCAGGAATTCCTCGGGATCTATTCCCTGGGCCTGGGCATAGGCTGCAAACTGCTCGTCAGGCAGGATAACCAGGCTGTAGTCCAGAATCTTCCCGCCATCAGCCCTCTCCCAGCCGTGGAGCTTTCCCTCCTCAGTTAACAGCTCCTCTTTGACTATCCAATCCACGTTCAGCTGCCGACAGAAGGAAACTTCTTCCACCCCTTCCGTCTGCTGCAGCTCCAAGAGGGCAGCATCCAGCTCCTCCACCCCCGTCAAATCCACATACAGATCCATCTCGGAGTTGGCAAACACGTCCTGGCCCGCCTGGTTCAGATATTTGACGAAGGCTCCCGCGGTGACAAAAAGCACGATGCTCAAGGTCAGGGACACCACAGTGGTCCGATATTTCCGCTTATCTCTCCGGTAGTTTTTGGAGGCCAGCATCCCCTCCAGACCAAAGAGCTTTCCGCCAAGCCCGACGGAGCGTACCTTCCGGCTGCTGATCTTCACGTCCTGACTGGAGCGGATGGCCTCCATGGCCGAGAGATGCTTAAGTCTCCTGGCCGGAATCCACACGGAAATCCTCACCGTGATCAGGGCAAAGAGCACGGCTATAGCCAGGGCAATCCAGGAGACCTTCAGGGGGATTCCCTGATCCACCCCGTGAATCCAGTTGGCCATCAGCGGACCGATAAACTGCAGGGTGATGCCGATGCCGATTAGTCCGCCAAGGAGGCCCAGGGGGATTCCCAACAGGCAGACGCTGGCGGCCTCATAATTCAAGGCCTTTTTCAGCTGCTTTTTGGTGGCCCCCACAGAGCTCAGAAGTCCAAACTGCCGGGTTCTCTCCCGCAGGGAAATGGAGAAGGCGTTGTAAATCAAAGAAATTCCGCCCACCATAATCAGACCGATGACAATGGCCATGAGGCTCATCATCACCAGAGCCAAGTTTCTATTGTCGCCCACACCGTACCACTGGAGCAAATCGTCGTGAATTTCAAATTCCGCCTCCGGGCAGCTCTCCTTCAGCTCCTGCCGCAGGGAATAGATTTCCCCCATGCGGTCCAGCCGCAGCAGCACGCGCCAGCTGTCCGCCTCCTGAACTCCCGGGCCGGCGATCACGCTGTAGCCCGCCTCCCCGTAGCCGCTCCAGGGAAGGCCGCTGTAAAATCCCACCACGGTGAAGGTCTCCTGCTCCTCCGGCTGGAAGGTCTCCTCTCCTCCCATAAGCTCCAGATCTCCCGGCTCCAGATATCTGTTCTCCGCGTTGGCCCAGAGATCTCTCTGGGTGAGGGTCTCTCCCCCTAAGAGCCGTTTCCCCAGGGTCAGGGAGAGGGTATCGCCCACCCGGAGCTCCATCCCTTCCGCCCTGCCCTGGCTCAGCAGGGAGGGGATCAAAATTTCCCGGTCATTTTCCGGAAGCCGCCCCTCGTAGACATCGATAGGGATCATCTGAAAGGCTTCCTCAGAAAAGCTTTCCAGGTACAGATAGGGCGTACAGTAAGTCTCTCCCATCTCCTCCCAGAGCCCGTAGCCGATTTCCCCGATGGCTGCGGACTGGGAAATCCGCTCATCCCCTTCCAGCTGTTCCTTCTCCTGCTGATCGATATACGCCGCCATCCCGTGCCAGTCCCCCTCCTGACTGATGCTGCTGTCCACCAGAAATTTCTGGAGACTGGCCCCGAAGGAGGTCACCGCCGTGATCATGGCCGTGGACAGCACCACGCCGATCAGGGTAACCAGGGTCCGGGATTTATTTTGAAGCATTGTTCTCTTGGTAATTTTGGAAAATATATTCATCTGCGGATCACCTCATCCCGTACAATCCTCCCATCTTCCAGGGCCAGGATGTGGTCCGCCTGCAGGGCGATATTCTCATCGTGTGTGATGACCACCAGAGTCTGGCGGTACTTTTCATGGGACAGCCGCAGGAGCTGTAAGATCTCCTGACTGTTTTTGGAATCCAAGTTTCCCGTGGGCTCATCCGCCAGCACCAGAGCCGGGCTGTTGATCAGGGCCCGGCCGATGGAAACCCGCTGCTGCTGGCCCCCGGAGAGCTGATTGGGCAGATGGTTTTCCCGGTTCTTCAGCTTCAGGATATCCAGGAGCTCCTTCACCCGCTTTTCGTTTACCTTTCTGCCGTCCATCAGCACCGGCAGCGTGATATTTTCCCGGACATTGAGCACCGGAATCAGATTATAAAACTGATAGATCAATCCCACCTGACGGCGCCGGAAGATGGCCAGCTCCTCCTCGTTCTGGGCGTACACATCCTTGCCGTCCACATATATTTTCCCGGAGGTGGGCCGGTCCACCCCGCCGATCAGATGCAGCAGCGTGGATTTCCCGGAGCCCGACGCCCCCACAATGGCGGCGAACTCCCCCTTCTCTATAGAAAACGAAACGTGATCCAGAGCCTTTACCTGATTCTCCCCCTGGCCGTAAGTCCTGCACAGATCCTCTACCTTTAAAATTTCCATATTGGCCTCCTTATCCATAGCTTTCCTGTGATATGGAAATCTTATCACCCCAGAATGACTCTCCCATGACTTTTCTATGACAGATCTGTCACTTTGCCTCCCGGAGACATGACAAAGCTGCTGCCCAGGGTTATAATAAAGGGAAATTTACAGAACACGAGGAGGTCATTGTCTTCCTCTTTGCCTAAGCAGAACCGCCCCCTAAACGGTCCCCTTGTATAGCCGTATGACAAAACGGCTGCCGCCGCCAGGCCGGTTTTCCGCCTGGATGGTTCCGTTTTCCCGGGCTAAAATGGCCCGGGACAGAGCCAGTCCGATGCCAAAACTGTTCTTTCCCGCCTGCTTTCCCCGGTAAAACCGCTCAAACAGGTGGGGCAGATCCTCCGGGCTGATGCCAGGCCCCCGGTCTTCCACGGTGATCTCTGTGTAGAGAGGATTTTCCAATCCTTTTATCCGCAGCGTCTCCCCCTCCGGGTTATATTCCATACAATTTTTCAGCACGTTCGTCACTGCCTCCAGGGTCCAGGCCCGGTCCGCCGTCAGGCAGCTTTCGGGGGCCGCAGAAATTTCCAATCCCTGTCCCCGGATTTCCAGGGGAATGGCCAGCGGCTCCGCCGCCTGACGCAGGAATTCCTGCAAATCTATTTTCTCCATACAGAAGGATATACTTCCGGCATCCAGCTTGGACAGCTTCAGCAGACTTTCTACCAGCCACTCCACCCGGCTCAAAAGCCGCTTCATCTCCAGCAGCAGCTCTCTGCGGCGCCCCTCCTCCATCTGGGGCTGCTGCAGCATACTGACCGTCAGATTCAGGGAGGTCAGCGGCGTGCGTATCTGGTGAGAAATATCCGCCAGGGAATCTGCCAGATATTGCTTCTCCCCCAGAAGCCTGCTGCTCTGCTCCCGCAGGCGCACAGTCATTTTGTAGATTTCATCCCGCAGGACGGCCAGATCTCCCTCCCGGCAGCTCTCCAGCTCCAGCCTCTCCTCCCCGTGAAGAATCCGGTCCAGCTCTTGACTGAGCCTTTGGATTTCCCCATAGCGCCTGAGACTGACTGCGCCGAAAAACAAACCGAAAGCCCCGCAGACCGCCAGGATCAGCGCCCCAACCCTGGGCTCCATCCAAAACCCCAGGGCCGCAGCCACCGCGGTTATGAGCAGATAAATCAGGGTCTGGTATTTAATTTCCCCATTTCTCCATATTTGACTCATTCCAGCTTATACCCCATTCCCCGCACAGTATGAATCAGCTGCGGATTCTGTGGATCCTCCTCGATCTTTTCCCGGAGCCTTTTGATATACACGGTCAGGGTATTGTCGTTAACATACTCCCCGGCGGCGTCCCAGATTTCCTCCAGGAGCGCGGATCTGGTCAGCAGCTGTCCCCGGTGGTTCAGAAACACCAGCAGAAGCCGATACTCCAGGGCCGACAGGTAAATCTCCTGCCCCCGGCGGGTCACCGTGCCCTTGGCGGTGTCCACGGACAGGCCTCCGGCCTCCAGCACCGGCTGAATCCTTCCGCACCGCCGCATCACCATGCGCATTCGGGCCGCCAGCTCCCGGGGCCGGAAGGGCTTGCTCACGTAATCGTCGGCTCCCATATTCAGCCCTGTGATGACGCTGTACTCATCCCCGGAGGCGGTGAGAAAGATCACCGGCAGATCCTGCTCTGCCTTGATGGCCGCACAGAGGGCATATCCATTGCCCTCCCCCAGGGATACATCCAGGAGCGCCAGGTCAAAGCTCTCCCTCTCCAGAAGCTCCAGGGCTTTTTTCTGTCCGTCCACCGCCGCCACCCGGAAACCCTCTCCCTTTAAAAATTCCGTGAGATTTTCCACAATGGCCCGATCATCCTCCACCAATAATACCCGATTTTCCTGCATGCCCTTTCCCCGCTTTTCTTTTCTCTCAACTTACGTCAAATATTTCTTTGTTTTTGCAAATGCACAGTGGTGCTTGCATCTTACTGGCAAATGTGATATATTAACAATAGAAGGGGAAACCAGAGAAGCGGCCTACCCTCGATAGTTTGGATAACGCTTTTCAGCGTCGGCCGTCACTATTGCAGTAGTGGCGGCTACTTTCTTTTATCCTTGAAAATCTGATAGCACAGACTTACAAGGGCGACAACAAACACACAAAACTGAATTAAGTCAGGATATGTAATATTCATTGACAACGCCCTCCTTTCCGCTTTGGTCTGGAGGGTTAGCCCCTCCCTAAAGCAGGAGGGTAAGCCGCCTTTGGCTCTCTGGTTTCCTTAGAGAGAGTATAGCACATCTTTGTCTTGTTCATAACACACCGATGGCATTTTCATTCTTAACTTATGCCAAGTATTTCTTTAAGTCCTCCGCCTTATCCAGCTTCTCCCAGGGCAGGTCCAGGTCGTTTCTTCCGAAATGGCCGTAAGCCGCGGTCTGCTTATAGATGGGGCGGCGCAGATCCAGCATCTTGATGAATCCCGCCGGGCGCAGGTCAAAGTTCTTGCGCACAATCTCCACCAGCTTCACATCCGGCAGCTTTCCGGTTCCAAAGGTCTCCACCCGCACAGAGGTGGGATTTGCCACACCGATGGCGTAGGAGAGCTGAATCTCGCACTTGTCTGCCAGTCCGGCAGCCACGATATTTTTGGCCGCATAGCGGGCCGCGTAAGCCGCGGAGCGGTCTACCTTAGTGCAGTCCTTGCCGGAGAAGGCTCCGCCGCCGTGGCGCGCCATTCCGCCGTAGGTGTCCACGATGATCTTTCTTCCGGTCAAACCGCTGTCCCCGTGGGGGCCTCCGATCACGAAACGGCCGGTGGGGTTAATAAAGAACTTCGTCTCCCCATCCACCAGATCCGCGGGCAGCACCTGGTCAAAAATATGTTTTTTCACATCCGCGTGAATCTGCTCCTGGCTCACCTCCGGGTCGTGCTGGGTGGACAGCACCACTGCGTCCAGGCGCACAGGCTTGCCCTCCTCATTGTACTCCACAGTCACCTGGCTCTTGCCGTCCGGGCGCAGATAGGGCAGAGTTCCGTTCTTTCTCACCTCAGTCAGCCGGCGGGCCAGCTTGTGGGCCAGGGCGATGGGATAGGGCATGTACTCCTCGGTCTCGTTGGTGGCGTAGCCGAACATCATTCCCTGGTCTCCGGCTCCGATGGCTCCCAGCTCCTCATCGCTCATGGTGTGCTCCTTAGCCTCCAGGGCCTTATCCACGCCCATGGCGATGTCCGCGGACTGCTCGTCAATGGCGGTGATCACGCCGCAGTTGTCAGCGTCGAAGCCAAATTTTCCCCGGGTGTAGCCGATTTCCCGCACCGTATCCCGGACAATCTTCTGGATATCCACGTAAGCGCTGGTGGTAATCTCCCCCATCACCAGCACCAGGCCGGTGGTGATAGCTGTCTCGCAGGCCACGCGGCTCATGGGATCCTGCTCCATCAGAGCGTCCAGAACCGCGTCGGAAATGGCGTCGCAGATTTTGTCCGGATGACCTTCAGTTACTGATTCAGAGGTAAATAATAATTTTTCCATACTTTTCTCCTTTGCAATTTGCTTAACAGAAAAGCCCGCCTCTTCATAAGGCGGACTTAATAAATCTACTTCTATCAAATCCCCTTATTGTTCGATACGCTCGCTCAGGTTGGCACCTTCCGTTTCACGGGGTTGCCGTGGCTTCACAGGTCCTATGTACCTCCACCACTCTGAATAAGAGAAACTGGCTATTCTATTGCTACGCACAACAATACCCTTTTTTCCCGCTCACGTCAAGGGGTAACAGAAAATTTTCCAAAATATGAATTATTTTTTAGTGTATAGGCAGGATGGTCATCGGATATCAGGCCACTACAGGCCAAATTCTTTTTTCAGCGTATCCACCATCACTTCAACGGGCGCTTCTACGCCTGTCCACAGCGTAAAATTCAAAGCTCCCTGGTTTACTAACATACCCAATCCATTAATCGTATGAGCGCCCCGCTTTTTCGCCTCCTGCAAAAACAGCGTATTCGGGTCATTAAACACGACGTCGCTGACCACCATGGACGGAGTCACCGTATTGTAATCCACATCCGGCTTGCTATTGACATCCGGATACAATCCGATACAGGTGGCATTAATAAAAATATCCGTCCCCGGCTCAACCTGATAAGCAGAATCCCATCCCACATACGCAGAAGCAGCCTTTGTTTTCTCTGCAATCAGATTTGCCAAAGCTTCTCCGCGCTCTTTATTTCTATTAACGATTGTAATTTTCTTCGCCCCCGCCAGCGCACATTCCACGCCAATCGCTTTGGCTGCTCCGCCTGCTCCCAAAATCACAATCCGCTTATCTTCCACAGACACGCCTTCATTCTTCAGGGAAATTAAAAATCCTTTTCCATCCGTATTTTCTCCCCAAAGCTTTCCGTCCCTGTTCACAACCATATTCACGGCGCCGATGATCTGCGCGGCCTCCGAGAGTTCATCCAGATACTTAAGGACATTGACTTTATGCGGAATCGTCAAATTAATGCCTTTCATTTGAAATGCCTTAACCCCATTCATGGCGGCTTCCAAATCATCCTTCTCTACCTTCACGGTCAAATATCTGAAATTCAGTCCCTTCGCCGCAAAAGCAGCCTCCTCCATAACGCCTGTGGGATTTTCATCAATGGGATTCCCAAATGCTCCAACCAGCTCCGCGCGATAATTTTTGCTCATTTTGCACCCCTCCAGCCTTTTTCCTATGGCATAAGAAACTTCAAACTATCATCTATTTTCTGTCCCCGCACGCCGAAGCGTCAGCCGGTACAAATCCTCCCTCCGGTTCTTCAGGGACGGCAGCTCCCGGCGCACCCGGGCTACCTGCTCCAGATCAATCTCCGCCGTCAGACAGCAGGGACTTTCCCCCGCCCGGGCCAGAATCTCTCCCCAGGGGGAGATAACCATGGAATTTCCATAGCTTCTGAAGGCGGCCTTCTGTCCGCACTGGTTGCAGGCCAGCACGTAGCAGGAATTCTCCACAGCCCTGGCCCGCAGCAGCAGCTCCCAGTGGGCCTCCCCGGTGGCGTGGGTAAAATTGGCCGCCACCGCCAGGATCTTAGCCCCGGCCAGGGTCTGAAGCCGGTACAGCTCCGGGAAACGCAGATCGTAGCAGACAGACATGCCTACACTTCCAAGCTCCGTATCCACAGTCACCAGCTCCCGGCCCGGAAGCACCTCCGCCGACTCCTGATAGCCCACTTCCCCATTTTCCCCGGAGATATCCACGTCAAAGAGATGGGTTTTTTGATATTTCCCCAAAAGTTCTCCCTGGGGAGAATAAAATAAGGAGGTATTGTAGATCTTCCCGTCCTCAGCCGCCTCACTGCAGCTGCCTCCCAGAAGATAAATCCCGTGTTTTTGGGCCTGCCCCCGCAAAAATTCGCTGGCGGATCCAGGGATGGGCTGCCCGTGTCCGGCCATATCCCGGCCAATATAGTCCCAGGTCTCTGGCAGCAGCGCCAGAGTTGCTCCCCTCTGGGCCGCCTCGGTTATAAGCCTTTCGACCTGTTCTTTATTCTTCTCCATGTCAGGCCCGGAATCCATCTGCAGCAGGGCCGCCCTATATTTTTCCATGACAAGCTCCTCTTAGAACTTAAACACAGCCACCGACAGAGGCGGCAGATCGTAGCCGATGGAGTAGGTTTTTCCGTCGCACTCCTTTTTCTCCGCCTTATAAATCACCTGTTCCCGGGCATATTTTCCGCCGTAGACCGGATCCGCGCTGTTCATAATCAGCTGGTACTGTTTCCTCCTGGGCACGCCCACCCGGTAATCGCTGCGCTCCACCGGGGTAAAATTGCACACGAAGAGCAGGTTATTCCTGCCCGTGGGCGACATCCGCACAAAGCTGTAGATGCTTCTGTCCCCGTCGTTGGCATTAATCCACTGGAAGGACTGGGGATCGTGATCCCCGGCGTAGAGAGCCGGATATTTTTTGTACAGGTGCAGCATATCCCGGACAAAGTCCTGCAGCAGCTGATGTTTCTCCTCCTTGAGCAGATACCAGTCCAGCTCCCGGGCCTCGCTCCACTCCTGGAGCTGGCCGAATTCCTGACCCATGAACAGCAGCTTCTTGCCGGGATGGCCGGCCATGTAGCCGTACCCGGTCTTAAGGTTTTCAAATTTATCATCCAGGTAGCCGGGCATCTTGTTGATCATCGAGCACTTCAGATGCACCACTTCGTCGTGGGACAGCACCAGAATATAATTCTCGCTGTAGGCGTAGGTCATGGAGAAGGTCATCTTGTTATGATTGTACTTGCGGAAATAGGGATCTAGCTTCATGTACTCCAGGAAGTCGTGCATCCATCCCATGTTCCACTTCAGGGAGAATCCCAGGCCGTCATCCTCCACCTTTCCCGTCACCTTGGGCCAGGCTGTGGACTCCTCCGCAATCATCACCGCCCCGGGATTTCTTCCCAGCAGGCAGGAATTTAAGTGCTTGAAGAACTCGATGGCCTCCAGATTCTGATTTCCGCCGTACTTGTTGGCCACCCACTGGCCGTCCTGCTTTCCGTAATCCAGGTACAGCATGGACGCCACCGCATCCACCCGCAGGCCGTCCACATGGAACTCCTCCACCCAGTAGAGGGCGTTGGCCAGCAGGAAGTTCTTTACCTCCGGCTTTCCGTAATTGAAAATTTTCGTTCCCCAGTCGGGATGCTCCCCCTGGCGGGGATCCTGATGCTCGTAAATGCAAGTCCCGTCAAACTCCGCCAGCCCGTGGGCGTCCTTGGGAAAATGGGCCGGCACCCAGTCCAGGATCACACCGATCTTATTCCGGTGCAGGTAGTTTACCAAATATTTGAAATCCTCCGGTTTTCCGTACCGGGAGGTGGGAGCGTAGTAGCCGGTCACCTGATAGCCCCAGGAGCCGTCAAAGGGATGCTCCGCAATGCCCATGAGCTCCACGTGAGTGTATCCCATGCGCTTTACATACTCCGCGATGGCATGGGCGAACTCCCGGTAGCTGTAGAAGCCGTCAGGATCTTCGTCGTTGGCGGGATGCTTCATCCAGGAGCCCATGTGAACCTCATAGATGGACATGGGCTGCTCCTTATGATCCCAGGCCGCCCGGGCCTCCAGCCACTTGCCGTCGCTCCACTTAAACTTAGAAATATCCGCGATTTTCGAGGCGGTCCCGGGCCTCATCTCTCCGCTGGTGGCATAGGGATCTGCTTTGTAGAGCTTTCTGCCGTCCCGGGCAGTGATGCAAAATTTATACAGCTGCCCCAGCTTGGCTCCCGGCACAAATGTTTCGTACACGCCGATGGGCCCCACCTTATCCAGGGGATTGGCTTCCTCCTCCCAATCGTTGAACTCGCCCACCACGGACACCGCCTCCGCATTGGGAGCCCAGACGGCAAAATATACGCCCTTTTTCTTTCCCTTGGTCATCACATGGGCGCCCAGCTTTTTATAGATATCGTAGTGGGTTCCCTGTCCAAACAGATATTGATCTAAATCCCCGAATACATATTTTTTCTTCATAACGCTTCTCCTTTTGCTATCCCTTCCAATATCCGGCATCCCGCTGCCGGAAGCTCCACCAACAGCTTCCCGTTCTCCTGGGAACACTCCTCCCCGGTCAGCGCGTCCCGGTAACACAGGTTCTGGGAGGGCACGGGCACCTCAATGGCCGCCCCGCTGTTCTCATCGCAGTTGACCGCCACCACCAGGCCGTCCTCCTCCAGGGTTCTGGCGAAGGCGTACTGGCAGTTAGTCAGCACCAGCTCTTTGTAAGTTCCATAGGCAGCCGCCGGATGCTCCCGGTGAATTTTTCCCAGCTGCCGGATCCAGTCTGTGAGCTCCGGATGCGGATTTTCCTCAAGCATCCTGGAAATCTCAATCCGGGGACGCATGGGACTGTCGTCCGGTCCGTTTTTCTTTCCCTCCAGCCCAAATTCCGAGCCGTAGTACAGGGAAGGAATTCCCGGCAGAAAATACACCAGCGTATACACAGGCAGCGTGTGGGCGAAAACCGTAAGCTCGCTGGCCAGGCGGTTCACATCGTGGTTCTCCGAGAAGGTATACAGCCTGCAGCCCTCGTAAATTCCCCGATTGCCCCAGGGATCCCCGAACTGGCGGCGGATAGTGTGGGCAATCTCAAAATAATTGTGGGTGTTATGCCCAGAGTACAAGCCCTTCCACAGCTCATAGTTAGTCACCGAGTGGAGCATCTTATCATTGCACCAGCGGCTGTAATCCCCGTGGATTACCTCGCCCATTAGCCAGAAGTCCTCCTTCCAGCCCGGGGCTCTTCTGCGCAGCTCCTCCATGAAGAAGAACTCCAGCTGATCGGCGCAGTCCAGACGGATTCCGTCGATGTCAAATTCCTGCACCCAGAAATCAATGACGCCAAAGAGATATTCCTGCACCGCCGACTCCCAGAGATTCAGCTTCACCAGCTCATTGCAGCCCCTCCAGGCCTCGTAAGAAAATCCGTCGTTGTAGCAATTATTTCCCCCGAACCAAAGCCCCTTGTACCAGCCGCAGTAGGGAGAGCCCTCCCGATTTTGCTGAATATCCCGAAAGGCGAAAAATTCACGGCCCGTGTGGTTAAACACCCCGTCCACCACAATCCGTATGCCTAAGTCATGGGCCTTTTTAACAAAAGCTTTGAAATCCTCGTTGTCTCCCAGGCGGCGGTCCACCAGCTTGTAGTCCCTGGTGTCATAGCCGTGGGTGCTGGACTCAAACAGGGGGCCGATGTAGATGGCCGTACAGCCCAGATCTGCCACGTGGGGCAGCCAGTCCATGAGCTCCGCAAACCGGTGCGTCACCTGCTCCTGTCTATTTTCAAAAGGCGCCCCCGTCATCCCCAGGGGATACATGTGATAAAACACCGCCTCCTCATACCATTTTCCCATAAAAGCTTCCTCCATTATTCTGCTTAGGTGTAAATGCCGTACATGAACTGATGAACAATCTCATACACCTGGCTGTCAGAAATCTGAACCTCCCCCTGGCTGCTGTGACTTACCATCAGAAAATGGTGGTCCATCACCCCGAGAAAGCCCACCGCAAACTCCCGCTGGCGGCCGCGCATATTTCCCAGCTGCCGGGAAAACCGCTCAAATATTCCCACGATCTGTTGATGAAACCGCTCGATGAGGGGGCTTACCGCCTGGTAGCCGTCGCTCTGCCGTCCGGAATAGAAAAGTCCCAGCAGCAGCAGATAAAATTCCATATTTCTGCAGGCAAAGTCCAGATAATGGCGGGCCACCTGGTAAAGTACCCGGGGAAGCTCTTCCTCGGCAAATACCACCTGCCGCATCTCCTCCTCCAGCTTCTCGCACCGGCCCTTGAGCAGCGTCTCCAGAAGTCCCCGCTTACTGCCGAAATAGTAGTATAAGGTGGGCTTGGTGACTCCTGCGGCGTCCACGATCTCCTGAACTCCCACAGCGTCGTAGCCCCGGGCGTAGAACAGATGAAGGGCCTGATTTAAAATTGCTTCCCTGTTGTCCATGGCATTCACTCCTTTGCTCTATTATACCAATCGGTATACAAGATGTCAATGAAGCTCTTACTTTCCGTTTTTATCTATTTTGTAAAACAGCCTCCGGCCATTTTCCTCTGTGACCCGGATGACCTCCTCCGGCGAAATTCCTTTGATTTCCCCGATGGCCTGTGCCACCAGGGGAAGGTTGCCGGAATCATTTCTCTTGCCCCGATGGGGCACCGGAGCCAGATACGGGCTGTCCGTCTCCAGCAGCAGGGCGGAAAGGGGAGCGTACTCCGCCACTTCCTTTAATTTCCGGGCGTTCTTGAAGGTGACCACGCCTCCAATGCCCAGATACAGCCCCATATTCAGATATTCCCGGGCCAGCTCCACGCCGTAGGAGAAGCAGTGTACCACTCCGCCGATTTCCCCGACTCTCTCCTCCCGGGCCACCTGCAGGGTGTCCGCCGCCGCCTCCCGGCTGTGGATGATAAAGGGCAGCTTCTCCTGCCGGGCCACATCCAGCTGCCGGCGAAACCATTCCTTCTGCAGCTCATGCTTTTCCTTATCCCAGTAGTAGTCCAGGCCTATCTCTCCGATGGCCACCACCTTATCCTCCCGGGCCAGCCGGCGCATCCGCTCCAGGGTTCCCTGATCCATCTCCCCCACCTCGTCCGGATGCACGCCCACGGCGGCATAGACAAAGGGGTATTCTTCGGCCAGTCTCACGGTGCTCTCTATGCCGTCCACGCTGGCCGCCACATTGATCACGGTTCCCACCCCCTGGGCAGAGAGGCTATGCAAAAGCTCCTCCCTGTCCCCGTCAAAAGCCTCATCGTCGTAATGTGCATGGCTCTCAAAAATCATTTCTATTTCCTCTTTTCTCTATCGTCCGCCGCCTACTTTGCCCGAAGCTTCTTCAGCAGCTGAATCACCGGCAGGTTCGCCAGCGCCAGGCCGTACACGGTAAAGAGCTGGGGCAGCGCCAGCGTCTGCACCTGGAATATTTTGTGGAGGGCCGGAACCGTCAGCACAGCGGTGATCAGCAGCAGACCTGCCAGGAATGCCCCCTGCAGGTACCAGTTGTCGAAGAATCGGCGGGTGAAGATCACCGGACGCTCTGCTTTACAATTATAACCGTGAACCAACCGGGCGGTGCAGAGAGTTCCGAAGGCCATGGTGCTGGCCAGCAGGGCGCCTCCCTGATTCAGCCCCAGATAAAAGGCAATCATGGTGGTAACGGCAATGGACAGTCCCTCTGTTCCGATGGAAAGCAGGAAGGATCTGGTTAAAATATTCTCTCCTGCGGGACGGGGCTTCTGGCGCATAACCTCATGATTGTGGGGTTCCAGACCCAGGGCAATGGCCGGCAGGCTGTCCGTCAGCAGGTTGATAAACAGCAGATGCACCGGGGCGAAGGGCAGGGGCAGGGCCAGCACAGAGGCGTACAGCACCGCCAAGATCGCTCCGAAATTTCCGGAGAGGAGAAACTGAATGGACCGCTTGATGTTGGCATAGATGTTCCGGCCATTCTCCACCGCCTTGACGATGGTGGCAAAGTTGTCGTCCGTCAGCACCATGGCCGCCGCGTCCTTGGAGACCTCGCTGCCGGTGATTCCCATAGCCACGCCGATATCCGCCTGCTTTAGAGCCGGAGCATCGTTGACCCCGTCCCCGGTCATGGAGACCACATTTCCCTTCTCCTGCCAGGCTCGCACAATCCGTATCTTATGCTCCGGAGACACCCGGGCATACACAGAAATGCCCTCCACAAAATCCTTCAGCTGCTCATCGTCCATGGTGTCCAGCACCGCGCCCTCGCAGGCCTCGCTCTCCTTTTCCAGAATCCCGATCCTCTTGGCGATGGCTGCCGCTGTCACCTTGTGATCTCCGGTAATCATCACCGGACGGATACCCGCCTCCTTACAGCTGGCCACAGCCTGGGCAGACTCCACCCGGGGCGGATCCATCATGGCAATAAGGCCCAGGAAGCAAAGCTCCTGCTCCAGTTCGGGAGACTCCTGTTCATCCTGCAGCTGCCGGTAGGCCACTCCCAGAACTCTCAATCCCTCCCGGGAAAACTCATCCACCGCCTGCAGCACCTGCCTGCGACAGACCTCTGTCATGGGAACCAGCTCCCCCTTCTGCCAGATTCGGCAGGACAGGGGCAGAAGACCGTCGGCCGCTCCCTTGGACACCAGCACCCGCCGCTCCCCCATCTGATGCAGGGTAGACATACGCTTTCTGTCGCTGTCAAAGGGCAGCTCGTACAGCCGGGGATATTTTTCTCTCAGCTCATCCTCGGAGATTCCCAGCTGCTCGCCCAACCGCACCATGGCGGTCTCGGTGGGATCCCCGATTTCTCCGTCCTCATTTACCCGGGAATCGTTGCAGAGCATGCTGTACTCGGTGAGCATCCGCTGCTCCGGCGCCTCCAGGCTGATGGCATCTGCCGGAATCCGCCGGCCGTCCATATAATAATATTCCACAGTCATCTTATTCTGGGTCAGGGTTCCGGTTTTGTCAGAACAGATAACCGATACGCTTCCCAGCCCTTCCACGGCCTGCAGCTTGCGCACAATGGCTCCCTCCCGGGCCATTTTCTGGGTGCCGAAGGACAGCACGATGGTCACAATGGAGCTCAAAGCCTCCGGGATAGCCGCCACGGCCAAGGCCACGGCGAAGAGGAAGGACTCCTGGATGCTGCCTCCCCGGAATACATTGACCCCAAAGAGGATTCCGCAGAATACCAGGATAAGAATGGAAAGCTTCTTTCCAAACTGATCCAGATTTACCTGCAGGGGAGTCTTTTTCTCAGAGGCATTTTTCAGAAGCCCGGCAATCTTGCCCACCTCTGTCTCCATGCCGATACCCGTCACCAGGAACCGTCCCCGGCCGTAGGTGACAAAGCTGCCGGAAAATACCATGTTTTTCCGATCTCCCAGGGGCACCTGACCGGAGATAATCTCCGTATCCTTCTCCACGCTGACACTCTCGCCGGTGAGGGCGCTCTCGTCCACCTTCAGGCTGGCGCTCTCCACCAGCCGCCCGTCGGCAGGGACAAAATCTCCTGCGTCCAGAAGAATCTCATCCCCCACAGTGACCTCCCGGCCGGGGATTTCCCGGACGCAGCCGTCCCGCAGCACCTTAGCCATGGGCGCGGACAGCTCCTTTAGGCTGTTTAAGGAATGCTCTGCCTTCACCGTCTGCACTGTCCCCAAAATTGCGTTCATGGTGATCACCACCAGAATAACAGCGGCGCACTCCCAATCTCCCAGTATACCTGACACCAGAGCGGAGATGATCAGAATAATCACCAGAAAATCCGCAAACTGCTCCAGAAAAATCTGCGGAACGCTTTTTTTCTTTCCCTCCACCAGCTCGTTCCAGCCGTATTTCTCCTGTCTGGCGGCTGCCTCCTGGGATGTCAGGCCTTCCTGGGAATGGAGGGCCGAACGAACCTCCTGTTCCTCCATCTGATAATATTCACTCATGTATAATTCTCCTTTCATCCGTTTTCGCCCTGCTGCCGCATCCATGCGGTTAGTATTCCCCTTTCGGAAAATACTAAGCGAAAGGTTTATCCTGCCGGGAGAAGCCCTTTAAGAGCGGAGTACTTTTTTATGCGGTTAGCCGTTAAAATGGCAGCCGTACAAAAAAACGAGACTTTTATTGCACAGCGTCTATGCAATAAAAGTCTCGCTATTTCATCGCGATACGGATGGACTTCTCCATCGAGATTGACGACATCGCAAACGCATTTCCATGCGCCAGCTACTCCCTTTTATTTAAGGAGAGTATACTCGTCCTTCTTGCGGCCTGTCAAGTCCTTCCGGAAAAATTTTCCGTTATTTAACTGGCATCAGCAGATTTCCGCTCCCGCAGGCATGGGCTTCTCCGGGGTCATCAGCGCCAGATTTCCGTCGGCGTCCTCGGCGCACAGCAGCATTCCCTCAGAGAGCACTCCGGCCAGTTTGGCGGGCTTTAGATTTACCAGGACCATAACCTTCTTGCCTACCATCTCCTCCGGGGTATAGTGACCCTTGATTCCGGAGACAATCTGCTTCACCTGGCTTCCCACCCGAACCTGAGAGCAAAGAAGCTTCTTGGATTTCTTCACCGCCTCGCAGGAGATGATCTCTCCCACCTGGAACTGCATTTTCCCGAATTCCTCGAAGGTGATCTCCTCCTTGGGCTCAATGTCAATCACCGGCTCCTCCGGCTGCGCCTCACCAGTCTGTTCCGCGGCCTTTTTTGCCTCCACCTTCTCCAGCACTTCCTTCACATCCAGCCGGGCGAAGAGAATCTCCGGCTTATCGGTGACGCAGGCGCCGGACTCGTACAGCCCGAAGGTTTCTAATTCCTCGTAAGAACGCTTCCGGGCGTGGAGCTGATCCAGGATTTTCTGGCTGGTCTCAGGCATGAAGGACTCCAGCAGGGTGGCGCCCATACAGATTCCCTCCACCAGATTGTAGAGCACCTCTGCCAGACGGTCCTTCTTGGCCTCATCCTTGGCCAAAGCCCAGGGCATGGTCTCGTCAATATATTTGTTGCAGCGCTTGAACAGACTGAAGATTTCCGTGATGGCGTCCGCCACCCGCAGCTCCTCCATCTTGGCCTCCACCTTGGCCTTAGTTCCCAGCACCACTGCCTTTAAGTCCGCATCCACTTCCTCCGCAGCCCCGGTGCTTCTCACCTGGCCGCCAAAGTATTTGTTGGACATGGAGATGGTACGGTTCACCAGGTTGCCCAAGGTGTTGGCCAGGTCAGAGTTCAGCCGCTCCACCATCAGCTCCCAGGTGATGACACCGTCATTTTCAAAGGGCATCTCGTGCAGCACGAAATAGCGCACGGCGTCCACGCCGAAGAAATCCACCAGCTCGTCGGCGTAGAGCACATTTCCCTTGGACTTGCTCATCTTGCCGTCCCCCTGCAGCAGCCAGGGATGGCCAAATACCTGCTTGGGCAGAGGCAGATCCAGAGCCATCAGGAAGATCGGCCAGTAAATGGTGTGGAAACGGATAATGTCCTTTCCGATCAGATGCAGATCCGCCGGCCAGTTCTTCTTAAAGAGATCGCTGCTGTTTCCATCGCAGTCGTAGCCAATTCCCGTGATATAGTTGGTCAGAGCGTCCAGCCACACATAGGTCACATGCTTGGGATCAAAATCCACCGGTATTCCCCATTTAAAGGAAGTTCTGGACACGCACAGATCCTGCAGTCCCGGCAGCAGGAAGTTATTCATCATCTCATTCTTCCGGGACACCGGCTGGATGAACTCAGGATGCGTATTGATATGCTCGATCAGCCGGTCCGCATACTTGCTCATCCGGAAGAAGTAAGCCTCCTCCTTGGCCGGGGTGCAGGGACGTCCGCAGTCGGGACATTTTCCGTCCACCAGCTGGGACTCGGTGAAGAAGGACTCGCAGGGCGTGCAGTACATTCCCTCATAGTAGCCCTTGTAAATATCTCCCTGATCGTAGAGCTTTTTGAAAATCTTCTGCACCTGCTTCTCATGATCCTCGTCGGTGGTGCGGATAAATTTGTCGTAGGAGGTATTCATCAGATCCCAGATCCGCTTGATCTCCCCGGCTACATTGTCCACAAATTCCTTGGGGGTGATTCCCGCCTCAGCGGCCTTGAGCTCAATCTTCTGGCCATGCTCATCGGTTCCTGTCTGGAAAAACACATCGTAGCCCTGCTGTCTGCGGAAGCGGGCAATGCTGTCCGCCAGCACGATCTCATAGGTATTTCCGATGTGAGGCTTTCCGGATGTGTAGGCGATGGCTGTTGTCATGTAAAATTTTTTCTTTTCCATTTTTTCCTCCTTAACTTCTGCACAGATTGTTCTCTGTCACGGGACAGCCCCAATGACTTCCCCATAACAGAAAAACCGCCTTCCCCTGCTATCGGGGAAGACGGATATATAAACCGTGTTACCACTTCCATTCATCTGCGCCTCGCGGCCGCAGACCTCAACGGGTACTTAAGCTATGCTGCATACCCTACCGCTGTAACAGGCGGACCTGTCGCAGACTTGCCCGGCGTATCCGCCCGGTTCACCCGCGCCTCTCAGGAGCCATCTTCACTGCCTCTCGCCGGTATCCCTTCTCAGCTGCCGGGATTCTCTGTATCCTAAAGCTGCAGTTACTCTCTCCGTCACTGTGTTTTACTGATTTTTAGACTAGCACAATTCAGACCTTTTGTAAAGGCGGATTGCCGGTTTCCGTGAAGATTTTTTCATTTACGCCGGCCGAAAGATCTCGGCCATCATATCCCGAATTCCCTCCGCCAGCTTGTAACACAGATAAAAGACCAGATACCCGATAATTCCTCCCAGGGCGTTATTGAAAATATCATCCAGCTCGAAGAGCCCCCGGGTGGTGATGTACTGAACGGACTCAATGAATACCGTAAAGGCCACGTCGCACAGCAGAAAGACGAAAAAGTTTCTGGTCCACCTAAGAAGCAGAGGAATCATGATTCCGAAGGGAACACACATGGCAATGTTGCAGATGATCTCCACCAGCCGCTTACTGCTGTGGGTCTCCAGCACCGCCCGATAAGACCAGAATAAATCCAGATTCATTCTGGCGGTTCCGGTAGGCTCCCGGTTAAAGAGGGTAAGCCCCGCCACACAGCCCATATAAATGCCGATGAGGATACACAGCAGAAATCCACTGAAGGCCACATGTCTCCATCCGGTAACCACATACACCAGAAAGAAAGCCACCGCTGCAGCCGCCATCACCAGGCATACCCATTTCCAATTAAATTGAAACATCTGTTTCAGATAATCCTTCTGTTCATAGAAAATAAAATCCAATCTTATCACTCCCTTTCCTGATAACAAAGATTGGGGATTTTAAATTAGGCCTAATTATATACCACATGGGCAGCTTACGCCAATCAATTTTTTCTTAAATTTTTCTTATTTTTTGTCCCTGTCCTTTGGATTTTGTTAAAAACAGCCTTTCCCTCCACCACTCCTTTCCCGGTCAGCACAGGGATAACCGTCCGAGCCAGGCATTTAACATCCATCCAAAAGCCCAGATGCCTCACATAGTAGCCGTCCAGCCGCACCTTCTCCTCCAGGGTCAGCTGGTCCCTGCCATTGACCTGGGCCCAGCCGGTGATCCCCGGCGGCACATCGTTAGCCCCGCACCGCTGTCTGGCCTCGATGAGCTCCGTCTCATTCCACATGACCGGCCTGGGCCCCACCACCGCCATATCGCCCTTCAAAATGTTGATCAGCTGAGGCAGCTCATCCAGGGAGGTCTTTCGTAGAAATCTTCCCACCCGGGTGATGTGCCGCTCCGGATTTTCCAGCATATGGGTAGGCGTGTAATTGGGAGCCTCCTGCCGCATGGTCCGAAACTTTAAAATCAAAAACTCTCTTCCCCCCATCCCTATCCTGCGCTGGGTAAACATGGCCGCCCCCGGCGAGTCGGCTTTGATGGCCGCAATCAACACCAGAAAGACCGGCGCCAATACGATAAGGCCGCTCAGGGAGAGTACAATATCCAGAAATCGCTTAACCTTCAGATACTTATCTTTTTCCATGTCGCTTTCTCCATTCCCGGAAACTCTTTGCCCCGGATATCCTTATCATCCCCCGGCGCAGGCAAAAAAATCCTCACAGCCCTGAAAATGCTGTGAGGATTTCCCGCACTTATTCTCTCTTATTTATTGAAGCTTCGCTCCGCAGTTGGCGCAGAAGACGCTGCTGTCCGATACCGGACAACCGCAGGCCGGGCAAGCCTTCTGGGTCCCTTCCTGACAATCCTGTCCGGGATTCTCCTGGCCCTGGGGCTGCATCACCGGGCGCTCCATCTGCAGAATCTCTATCTCGTGATAGTAATTGGCTATCCTCTGCTCGGACTCTCTCACCAGCCTGAGCATATCCGGGTAAGGAAATTCCTCCTCCTTGGCGTCCCGCAGATACAGGCGCATAATGTAGAGGCACATTTGGTTAATCTTCTCCTCCTCATCCCGAATCTGCTTTTTCAGGCTCACTGCCCGGCTGCTCTCCTTCGCTCTCTGAGTGGTGTCTGAGACAATCCGTCCGATATCGCTGCCCGTCTCCGACAGCCGCTCCCCAAGTTTGTCAAAAAAAGACATTTCCGCTTTTCCTCCGTTTTATAACACTTGCTTCAGCTCAAGATCATCCGTTACCAAAAGGAGATCCGCCTCTTTGCCCGGCTCAATGGAGCCCACCCGGTCAAAGACGCCAATGCTCTTGGCCGGCACAGCCGTGGCCGCCAAAATTGCCTCACCCTCCGGCACACCGAAGGAAATAGCCCTGCGCATACAGTCATACAGGTTTGTGGCGGAGCCGGCGATGGTGCCGTTGGTCAGCGTAGCCTTGCCATCCTTCACGGTGACCTCCTGGCCGCCCAGCTGATACGTTCCATTTTCCATTCCCGTGGCCATCATAGAGTCGCTGATAAGCGCCACTCTGCCGGGGAACAGCTGGAAGGTGGCCCGAACCACACAGGGATGGATATGAATCCCATCGCTGATGAGCTCCACCACACACTCCTTGTCGTCGATGGCGGCGCCGATCATCCCGGGCTCCCGGTGCGACAGAGGCTGCATGGCGTTGTAGAGGTGGGTCACATGATGAGCACCCGCCTCCATGGCCTCCCTGGCACAGTCATAGTCTGCGGCCGTATGGCCCAGGGAGATAGCCACCTTGTCCTGATATTCCCGGATAAATTCCCTGGCCCCTTCTACGTTGGGAGCCAGAGTCACCAGCTTAATCAGCCCCTTAGCCGCCTTCTGGCAGTCCTCAAAAAATTCTCCCTGGGGTCTGCGGATATAGGCCTCCACATGAGCTCCCTTTTTCGGCGCGTCCAGAAACGGTCCTTCCATATTAATCCCCACGATTCTGGCCTGCTCCTCATCCTCCCCAGCCTCGTGGGCCGTCTGGAAGATCTTTTCCAGCTCCTCCAGAGGCAAAGTCATGGAGGTGGGACAGTAGGAAGTAATTCCATGAGCTTTTTCGTATTTTAATACCACCTTAAGGCCCTGGGCGTCCGCGTCCGAGAAATCATGGCCAAAGGCCCCGTGGCTGTGGATATCCACCAACCCCGGAATCACCTTCAAACCTTCCGCGTCCACCACCCGCTGATCGGTTACCTCCTCCTGGGAGGCCACCAGCTTGTGATCCTTCACGAAAAGATCCATCTTGCGGAAACTGCCGTCCGCCTGGAAAACCAGTCCGTTTTTGATAATCATTTAATATACTCCTTTTTCTCTGGCCAGAGACAGGGCGTCCTCATCTGCAATCACGATAGCGTCCTTGTGCAGCTGCAGGATGGATGCCTGTACATGGGGGGTTACCGGGCCGAAGAAAGAATCATAAACGGCCTGGGCTTTGTTCTTGCCGGAAGCCACCAGCAGTACAGTCTTTGCCGCCATAATGTTTCCGATTCCCATGGTGTAGGCGTACTTGGGAACATCATCGATGGAGGCAAAGAATCTAGCGTTGGCCTCAATGGTGCTCTCCGTCAGCTTCACGCAGTGGGTTCCCACCTTGAACTCCTCCGCCGGCTCATTAAATCCGATATGTCCGTTTCCGCCGATTCCCAGCAGCTGCAGATCTACCCCGCCGGCGGCGGCGATTACTGCGTCATAGTCCGCGCAGGCCTTGGCTGCATCCTCCTCCAATCCGTTGGGAACGGAGGTCCGGCTCTTGTCAATATTTACGTGGTTAAAAAGATTTTCATTCATAAAGTAGCGGTAGCTCTGGTCATGATCCCCGGACAGTCCCTTGTACTCGTCCAGGTTCACAGAGGATACCTGAGAAAAATCCAGCTCGCCGGCTTCATATTTCTTGATCAGATTCTGATAGGTTCCCACCGGAGTGGAGCCAGTTGCCAGACCCAGCACGGCGTCCGGCTTCAGCAGGATCTGCGCAGCGATGATCTCCGCCGCTTTTTTGCTCATATCCTCATAATTTTTTGCTTCAATAATCCTCATGGTTCCCTTTTCCTCCCTAGTCTTAATGTATTTTCATTATACGGCGGCACTCCCCTAATTTCAACCAATACCAGCTATTAAAAACTACTTTCCTCATATAAAAAACTATTATGAAACTTTTAGAAGCTTTCTTAAAATATTTTGTGTATAATTTTCCTCTTTTATGTTAAAATACAGTTATACGGAAATTGGTAAAATATGAGTGCATACTTATTTTTTTCCAGCAAATAATGCTTGACAGCTCTGTTTTCTCTCTGCTATATTAAATTTAGTAATCATTACTATTATTGAGAGGAGGATGAGCTGTGAGAACGCTGAAGTACAGCCGCCAGAGAGAATCCATCAAAGAATTTCTGGTAAAGCGGACAGATCACCCGACAGCAGATGTAATATACGAAAATATCCGCCTGCAGTATCCCAATATTAGTCTGGGAACCGTTTACCGAAATTTAGCCCTGCTCAACAGCATCGGGGAAATCACCAAGGTGAGCACCGGGGACGGCGCAGATCACTATGACGGGCAGGTACATCCCCACAATCATTTTATCTGCCAAAAATGTCACTGCGTTATGGATTTGGACATGGAAAATATTGATTTCATCAAAGATACGGCTTCTAAAAATTTTGGCGGCCGAATTGACAGTTATGTCACAAACTTTTACGGTATCTGCAAAAAATGTTTAGAAAATTCCTGAGAATCCCTTGACAAGCAAAAGAAACTGTGGTAGATTGATATCAGTAACAATTACTATTATTAATTTAAATATAATTAAAGAAAAGGAGATACAACTATGAAGAAATTTGTATGTGGTGTTTGCGGTTATGTTTACGAGGGAGAGGCCCTGCCGGCAGATTTTGTCTGTCCTGTATGTAAGGCTCCGGCTTCCAAGTTCCAGGAGCAGGCTGAGGGTCTGACCTGGGCTGCGGAGCACGTGGTTGGCGTTGCTCAGGGCGTAAGCGAGGATATCCTGGCTGACTTAAGAGCTAACTTCGAGGGAGAGTGCTCCGAGGTTGGTATGTACCTGGCTATGGCTCGCGTTGCTCACAGAGAGGGCTATCCGGAGATCGGCCTGTACTGGGAGAAGGCAGCTTACGAGGAGGCTGAGCACGCTGCAAAATTTGCAGAGCTGCTGGGCGAGGTTGTAACCGACAGCACCAAGAAGAACCTGGAGATGCGTGTTGCCGCTGAGAACGGTGCTACCGCCGGCAAGTTTGATCTGGCTAAGCGCGCTAAGGCTGCAAATCTGGATGCAATCCATGACACCGTACATGAGATGGCAAGAGACGAGGCTCGTCACGGCAAGGCATTTGAGGGTCTGCTGAAGAGATACTTTGGCTAATAGTTAATTATATACAAAAGAAAATGAGACTGTCGCAATGACTAACTGCATATCCTTGGGGATGTCCCGCAGCAAAGGCCTCTTTGGCCAGGTATAAGCTATTGCGGCAGTCTTTTTTACAATCATAAATCAAACCAGGAGGTAATTACTATGTCCAAATACGCAGGAACGAAAACCGAAAAGAATCTGATGGACGCTTTCGCAGGAGAGTCCATGGCCCGCAATAAATATACCTACTACGCTTCTGCAGCCAAGAAGGCCGGCTACGAGCAGCTGGCTGCCCTGTATCTGGAGACCGCGGATCAGGAGAAAGAGCACGCAAAAATGTGGTTCAAGGAGTACCATGGAATCCATGAGATCGCTGACAACCTGATGGATGCCGCTTCCGGTGAGAATTATGAGTGGACCGATATGTACGCCAGAATGGCCAGAGAGGCCAGAGAGGAAGGCTTCCCGGAGCTGGCTGCAAAATTCGAGGGTGTAGCCCGGGTAGAGGCTGCTCATGAGAAACGCTACCGCAAGCTTCTGGAGTCCTATCAGGCGGACAAGACCTTCAAGGGCGACGCTCCCCTGGGCTGGAAGTGCCGCAACTGCGGTTATATCCATGAGGCAGAGGAAGCTCCCGAGGTTTGCCCGGTATGCGCACATCCCAGAGCATACTTCGAGAGAAAGGTAGAGAACTACTAAAATAAAAAAGGCCATAAAAAAATCGCTGAAGTCTCACGACCTCAGCGATTTTTTTATGCAGCTTCCTAAAATTCACGGAATCTCTGATACCGATTCTCCGCCAGTCTGGTGGGGCTTACCTTTTTCTGCTCTGCCAGGAAGCGGATAATCTGTCCTCTCATCTGCTCTGCGATCTTGGGCAGCTGCTGGGCATCCGCAGGCTCCTCCTCGGGAATTACCCAGTCCACAATCTTTTTCTCCTGCAGATCCCGGGCGGTGATCTTCATGATTCCCGCGGCCTCCTGGGCCCGCTTGCCGTCCTTCCAGAGAATGGAGGCAAAGCCCTCCGGGGAGAGAATAGAGTAGGTGGCGTTTTCCATCATCCAGACCTCGTTGGCCACGGCCAGGCCCAGGGCTCCGCCGCTGCCGCCCTCCCCGATGAGGATGGACAGCACAGGAGTTTTCAGGGCGATCATCTCCAGTAGATTCCGGGCGATGGCCTCCCCCTGGCCTCTCTCCTCCGCCTCGATACCGCAGGCGGCTCCGGGGGTATCCACAAAGGTGATGATGGGCCTGTGGAATTTCTCCGCCTGCTTCATCAGACGCAGGGCCTTTCGGTAGCCCTCCGGGGATGCCATGCCAAAGTTTCGGTGTACATTCTCCTTCACGTCCCGTCCCTTTTGCTGGCCGATGACCGTCACCGGCTGACCGTTCAGCCAGGCGATTCCCGCCAGGATGGCACCGTCGTCCCGGAAAGCCCGGTCCCCGTGCAGCTCCAGGAAATCGTCGAAAATTTCCCGGATATAATCCCCGCACACAGGCCTGTCCGTACTTCTGGAGAGAAGAACCCTTCCCCAGGCGTCCAGCTCTCCCCTCTCCTGGGAAGCGGCAGTCTCCTGGGCCTGGTACTCCTTGGGCAGCGTATATTTCCGGTAATCCCGCTCGGCGCTGTGGGTCTCCAGGAGACGGGCCACCGTGGCCTTCATCTCCTTTCGCTCCAGAACCCCGTCGATGATCCCCTTCTCCACCAGAAATTCCGCTCTCTGGAAGCCCTCGGGCAGCTTCTGGCCGATGGTCTGGGCGATAACCCGGGGACCGGCAAAGCCGATGAGAGCTCCGGGCTCCGCCAGGATGATATCTCCCAGCATGGCAAAGCTGGCAGTCACTCCTCCGGTGGTGGGGTCCGTGAGAATCGGCAGGTAGAAAAGCCCGGCGTCCGAATGCTTTTTCACTGCGGCAGAGGTCTTTGCCATCTGCATCAGGGAGATAATTCCCTCCTGCATTCTGGCTCCGCCGGAGCAGCAGAACAGCACCACCGGCAGCTTCTCCTGAACCGCCCGCTCAAAGGCTCTGGCGATGCGCTCGCCCACGGCGTAGCCCATGCTTCCCATGAAAAATCTGGCGTCGCAGACGCCCAGCACGGTTTTCACGCCTCCGATGGTACAGCTGCCCACAGTGACGGCCTCCTTCAGGTGAGTCTTCTCCCTCACCTGAGAGAGCTTCTCCTCATATCCGGGATAGTCCAGGGGATTTTCCCCCACCACCGCTTCCTCCCATTCCTGGAAAGTTCCCGGGTCAGCCATCATCCGTATTCTGGTTTTTGTTTTCATCCGGAAATACCCGGAACATTTGGGACAGACGTAGGAATTTTTCACCACGTCCTCCTTGTACAGCATCTCCCCGCACTTGGGACATTTTATCCACAAGCCCTGGGGAACCTCCGGGGCTTTTTCCCCCTTTTTCTTCTCTCCCCTGGGGGATAAGTCTGCTGTTTTCCGAAACATATCCTTTAACTTAACCATAGTATTCCTTCCTACCCAGCGAAATGCTTCTCAATAAAATCCGTGGTAATCCGGCCGCTGCAGAAATCCTCCTGATAGAGTATGTCATACAGGAAATCCACGTTGGTGGTCACCCCAGTGATCACCAGCTCTCCCAGGGTGCTGCGCATTTTGGCAATGGCCTCCTGGCGGGTGCGGTCATGGACGATCACTTTGGCAATCATGGAGTCGTAGTAAGGGGGAATCTCATATCCGCTGTAGACCGCCGTATCCATGCGGACGCCGCAGCCCCCGGGAAAATGCAGATCCTCCACAGTTCCCGGACAGGGGCGGAAATGATTTCTGGGATCCTCCGCGTTAATCCGGCACTCGATGGCATGTCCCGTGAGGGTAATATCCTCCTGCTTCACCGACAGGGGTTCCCCGGCGGCAATGCAGATCTGCTCCCGGATCAAATCTACTCCGGAGACCATCTCCGTCACCGGATGCTCCACCTGAATTCGGGTATTCATCTCCATAAAATAAAAATTCCCGTGCTTATCCAGCAGAAACTCTATGGTTCCCGCGCTCTCATAGCCCACAGCCTTCACCGCCCGGACAGCCGCCTCACCCATTTTCTTGCGAAGCTTAGGGGTCAGGGCGCAGCAGGGAGATTCCTCCAGCACCTTCTGGTGATGCCGCTGAATAGAGCAGTCCCGCTCGCCCAGCTGTACCACGTGTCCGTACTTATCCGCCAGAATCTGGATCTCCACATGGCGGGGCTCCTCCACAAATTTCTCAATATACATGGTGCGGTCGCCAAAGGCCCTCTGGGACTCCATCTGGGCCAGCTGAAAAGCCTCCTGGAATTCCTCCCGGCTTTTGGCCACCCGCATACCCTTGCCTCCGCCGCCGGAGGAGGCCTTAATCATCACCGGATACCCGATTTTCTCCGCCTGGCGCTCTCCCTCGGCAGCCTCATAAACCGCCTCCTTGGTTCCGGGGACCACCGGAACCTTGGCCTCCATCATGGTTCGACGGGCCTGGGATTTATTTCCCATCTTATCCATCACCTCCGGGGAGGGACCGATAAAGGTAATATTGCATTTTCCGCACATCTCCGCAAAGCGGCTGTTCTCCGAGAGGAATCCAAAGCCCGGGTGAATGGCCTGGGCTCCCGTGGCCATGCAGGCGCTTAAGATCCTCTCCGCGGACAGATAACTCTCCGCCGCCGCAGCCGGGCCGATGCAGACCGCCTCGTCTGCCAGCTGAGTATGCAGGGCTTCCCTGTCCGCCTCCGAGTAAACTGCCACAGTCTTAATCCCCATCTCCCGGCAGGCTCTTATAATCCGCACGGCGATCTCGCCGCGGTTGGCAATTAAAATCTTCTCAAACATTCTTCATCATTCCTATCCGATAGCTACCGTCAGCTCCGCCGACGCGGCCACCTTTCCGTCCACAGAGGCCACAGCCTTAGCGATGGCCATGGGGCCCTTTTGACGGATCAGCTCCACCTCCAGAGTCAGCACATCTCCGGGCACCACCTTCCGGCGGAAGCGCGCCTTGTCAATTCCTCCAAAGATAGCCAGCTTTCCCTTATTCTCCGGCATGGACAGGGAAATCACTGCCCCCACCTGGGCCAGGGCCTCGATGATCAGCACTCCGGGCATAATGGGCTCCTGGGGAAAATGGCCGGCAAAATAGGGCTCATTGTAGGTCACGCATTTCTTCCCCACCGCCCGGCGGCCGGGCTCCAGCTCCTCGATGGTGTCCACCAGCAAAAAGGGTTGTCTGTGGGGGATAATCTCCATAATTTCCTTGGTTGTAAGTACAGACATATTTTCCTCCTACTGAATCACAAACAGCGGCTGGCCGTACTCCACCATCTGCTCATTCTCCACCAGAATGGCAGTGACAACGCCGGCATAATCGCTCTGGATCTCATTCATCAGCTTCATGGCCTCGATAATTCCCAGGGTCTGGCCCTTCTCCACCCGGTCGCCCACCTGGACGAAGGGGGCTTCCTCCGGGGAGGGCGCGTTGTAGAAGGTACCCACCAGAGGCGCCTTCACCTTATTGCCCTGGGGCTCCGCTTCCTCGATGGACGCAGCCGCAGGAACAGTCATAGCAGCCACGGGCTCCGCAGCCATCTGAACTGCCTTTTTCTTCTTGGCCTTCTTAATATCCAGCTTCAGGTTTCCCTCCTCCATGCGGAAGTGCTCCACCTCCGACTGGGAAACCGCGTTAATCAGCTTTAAAATCTGCTCTAATTCCATCTTACTCCTCCCATTTCTTCAGCAGCAGGCTGGCGTTGTGTCCGCCGAAGCCCAGGGAATTGCTCAGGGCATAGGGAATCTCCTCCCGTACTCCCTGGGGAACATAGTTCAAATCCAGCTCCTCGTCTCTCTCCCGATAGCCCAGGGTGGGATGGATATATCCCTCCTGCAGCTGCTTGATGCAGGCGATAAACTCCACAGCTCCCGCTGCGCCCAGCATATGGCCCACGATGGACTTGGTGGAATTGATCTTCAGGTTATAGGCGTGCTCTCCGAAGAGCTTCTTGATGGCTCTGGTCTCAAAGAGATCGTTGTGGTGGGTGCTGGTGCCGTGGGCGTTGATATAAGTCAGCTCCTCCTTGGCAACTCCGCCCTCCTGAAGGGCCATGCCCATGGCCCGGGCAGCTCCCTCTCCGTCGTCCGCCGGGGCAGTGATGTGGTGGGCGTCGCTGGTGGCTCCGTAGCCGACGAGCTCCGCGTAAATCTTAGCCCCGCGCTTCCGGGCATGCTCCAGCTCTTCCAGAACAACCACTCCCGCGCCCTCGCCCATGACGAAGCCGCCTCTCTCCTTGTCAAAGGGGATAGAGCAGCGATCGGGATTCGTGGAGGTAGACAGGGTAGTCAGAGCCTGGAAACCGCCGATTCCCGTCTCGCAGATGGAGCTCTCGGTTCCCCCTGCCAGCATCACGTCCGCATCCCCGTACTGGATACTGCGGTAAGCCTCTCCGATGGAATGGCTTCCGGTGGCGCAGGCAGTCACCACATTTAAACTCTTGCCCTTTAATCCCAGCTGGATGGAAACATTTCCCGCAGCCATATTGGAAATCATCAGGGGCACCATCAGCGGATTTACCCGGCCGATTCCCCGATTGTCAATGGTGCGCACGGCATTTTCCACGATCTGCAGGCTTCCGATTCCGCAGCCCACAGAACAGCCCATCCGGCAGGCGTCCTCTTTTTCCATGTCAAAGCCTGCCTGCTCAAAGGCCTCCTTGGCCGCTGCCACCGCATACTGGCAGAAAGCCTCCATTCTCTTGGCAGACTTGAAATCCATGTAGTTTTTGGGGTCAAAGCCCTTAAGCTCCGCCGCCAGCTTTACCTTATATTTCTCCGTATCAAAATGAGTGATGGGCGCAAATCCATGTTTTCCTTCCTTCACGGATTTCCAGAACTCCTCCACAGAAAGTCCCGCCGGAGTAACGGCTCCCATACCTGTCACAACTACTCTTCTCATGTTCTTCCTCCTACATTGCCATGCCGCCATTTACGTTCAGCACCTGTCCTGTAATATATCTGGCGCTATCTGACGCCAGAAAAGCCACCGCTTCCGCCACATCCTCCGGCTTGCCGAAGGTTCCCAGGGGAATCTGGCCCGCCATCTGCTCCTTTATCTTATCCGGAAGCACCGCCGTCATCTCTGTCTCGATAAATCCCGGAGCCACCGCGTTGGCGGTCACTCCCCGGCTGGCCAGCTCCCGGGCTACGCTCTTTGTCAGGCCAATAATTCCCGCCTTAGAGGCGCTGTAGTTGGCCTGGCCTGCATTTCCAATCACACCCACCACGGAGGCAATATTGATGATCCGGCCATAGCGCTGCTTTAAAAACTGGCGGCTAAGATGGCGGATAGTGTTGAAGCAGCCCTTCAGATTCACATCCAGCACCCGGTCAAAGTCCTCCTCGCTCATCTTCATGAGCAGTCCGTCCCGGGTGATTCCCGCATTGTTCACCAGAATATCGATCCGGCCGTACTCCTTCACCAGCTCCTTCATCAGGGTCTCCGCCGCGGCAAAATCAGAGACATCCGCCTGAGCGCAGACTCCGTCCCCTCCCTGGGCCTTGATCTCCTCCAGGACAGCCTCAGCCTTCTCCTTAGATCCGCAGTAATTAACAATTACAAAGATTCCATCCTGGGCCAGCCGCTTGGCGATGGCCCTTCCAATTCCCCGGCTGGCGCCTGTCACCAGCGCCACCCGCCGATTCATCTCTTCCATCTTAATTTTCTCCCTTAAGCTCCGCCAGCACCTGCTCCAGATCCTGAGGAGTCTCTATATGATAGCCCTTCAAGGACTTGTCAATCTTTCTTAAAAAGCCGCTGAGAGTTTTACCCGGCCCGATTTCAATGAAGGTATCCACCCCCTGGGCAGCCATGGCCTCCACGCCCTGCTGCCATCTGACGGAGGAGGCCACCTGCTTGGCCAGAAGCTCCTTTACCTGACTGCTGTCCTCCACATAATCTCCGGTAACGTTAGTCACATAGGGCACCTGAATCTGTCCCACAAAGATCTCATTCAGCACTCCCTTGAGCTTTTCCGCCGCCGGCTGAAGGAGGGGCGAGTGGAAGGGTCCGCTGACCTTTAAGGGCAGGCATCTTCTGGCGCCCGCTTCCTTAAGCTTGCTTTCCGCCTCCTTTACCGCTTCCTCCATGCCGGTGATCACCACCTGTCCGGGGCAGTTGTAATTGGCCACCCACACCGGTCCCGGGACTCCCTGGCAGACGGACTCAATCATTTCTCCGGCCAGGCCCAGCACTGCGGTCATGGCTCCCCCCTGGGGAACTGCCTCCTGCATGAAAATTCCTCTCTGGCGCACCACCGCAAAGGCGTCGTCCAGGCTTAAAACTCCGGCTCCGATGAGGGCCGTGTACTCTCCCAGGCTTAAGCCCGCGTACACATCCGCCTGAAGGCCTTCCTCCTGGGCGGCTTTCAGCATGGCAGCCTCCACAGCCACCATGGCGATCTGGGTATACTCGGTGATATTCAGCTCCTGATTTTCCTCAAAGCAAAGCTTGGGGATATCCAGTCCCGTCACCTGTGACGCCCGCTGCATCACCTCCCGGCATACGGGATATTTCTCATAAAATTCCTTTCCCATGCCCACGTACTGGGCTCCCTGTCCGGGAAATACAATGGCTGTTTTGCCCATGGCTTCCTTCCTCCTAGCGTCTGCCCAGAAGCTTATCCGCTTCTTCCATAATCTCTTCGATAATTGCCCGGCAGCTCTGTTGCTTTTTCACCAGACCCGCAATCTGTCCGGCCATGACGGTTCCGTTTACCACGTCGCCCTCCTGCACGGCCTTTCTTAAGGAGCCCAGCGTCAGCATCTCCAGCTCCTCGAAGGGAGCTCCCTCCTTCTCCAGTCTTAAGTACTCCCGGGTCATCTGATTTCTCAGAGAACGTACCGGATGTCCGGTGCTCATGCCGGTCACCTGGCTGTCAATATCCTTGGCCTTGATAATCCGATCCTTATAATTCTGATGAACGATAGATTCCTCTGCCGCCACAAAGCGAGTTCCCATCTGAACCGCCTCGGCGCCCAGCATCATGGCCGCCGCGAATCCTCTTCCGTCGCCGATACCGCCCGCTGCGATCACCGGGATATCCACCGCGTCCACCACCTGAGGAACCAGAGCCATGGTGGTCAGGGAGCCGATATGTCCGCCGGACTCCATTCCCTCAGCCACCACGGCGTCTGCCCCGCAGCGCTCCATTCTCTTGGCCAGAGCCACAGAGGCCACCACGGGAATCACCTTAATTCCCGCATTTTTCCACATCTCCATGTATTTCTCCGGGTTTCCGGCTCCGGTGGTCACCGCCTTAACGCCTTCCTCCGCCACCACGTGGGCCACTTCCTCCGCGTAGGGGCTTAACAGCATCACATTGACGCCGAAGGGCTTATCGGTCAGCTCCTTCACCTTACGGATTTCCTGGCGAATCACATCCGCCGGGGCGCTGGCAGCTCCCAGCAGTCCGAAACCGCCGGCCTCAGACACGGCCGCCGCCAGGTGATGCTCTGCCACCCAGGCCATTCCTCCCTGGATAATCGGGTACTGAATTCCCAGAAGCTCTGTAACTCTTGTATTCATCTATCTGAACCTCCTAGATCTTTCTTATACAATAAAACGGCAAAGGGAAAGGGCTGCCGTACGACAGCCCTCATCCGGCAACACGCTTACGCCTCTGCGCCTTTTCCTTTGATGTACTCCATAACGCTTCCCACGGTGGTCAGATCAGTCAGATCCTCAGCGGGAATCTCAATCTCGTATTTCTCCTCCAGAGCCATTACCAGCTCAAACAGATCCAGGGAGTCTGCTCCCAGATCCTCCTTAAAAGAGGTCTCCTCGGTAATCTGGTCCTCAGAACAATTCAGCTGCTCCGCAATGATACTCTTCATTTCCTCTAACATGTCTATTTCTCCTTATTGATTCCTTGTTTTTTTATTTTGATGCTCAAAGTATATATAAAAATATTTTGATTGTCAAGATATTTTTTCAGTTTCTTTTCAAAAAAATCCTGCAAATAATGAGGACGCCCCAAAGGTTGACTTTGAGGCGTCCTCACTAATCTAATATTTCCTATTTTATCCTTCCAGCTTCTTGGCGAAATCGGCCATGGCCTGCGGAATATCAATCTGCTGAGGACAGACGGCCGCACAGCTTCCGCATCCCACACAGGCAGAGGGGCGTTTTTCCTCAGGCAAGGTGGATACCACCATAGGCGCCAGGAAACCTCCGCCGGTAAAGCTGTGTTCATTGTAGAGGGCCAGCAGGGAAGGAATATCCAGTTCCTGGGGACACTGGCTGGTACAGTAGCGGCAGGCCGTACAGGGAACAGCGATCTTTTCTACCATGCCCTTGGCAATGTCCAGCAGAGTGTCCATCTCCTGCTCATTTAAAGGCTTCTCTTCCTCATAGGTATGTATGTTGTCCTTCAGCTGCTCCATGTTGGACATACCCGAGAGCACCATAGTCACTCCGGGCACCGACTGCAGGAACCGGAAGGCCCAGGCCGGGATTCCCTCCTGGGGGCGCAGCGCTTCAAGCTTTTTCTTGTCCTCCTCAGCCAGGGAAGCCAGCTTTCCTCCCCGCAGAGGCTCCATCACCCACACGGGAATTCCGTACTCCTTCAGCAGCTCCACCTTTTCCTTGGCCCCCTGGAAGGTCCAATCCAGATAATTCAGCTGAATCTGGCAGAACTCCATATCTTTGCCGTAGGCCTCCAGGAATCTCTTCATCACCTCATAACTTCCGTGGGCGGAGAAGCCCAGATGGCGGATGCGGCCCTGTTTCTTCTGCTCCAGCAAATAATCATAAATCCCATACTTGGGATCCAGATAGTGATCAATATTCATCTCACAGACATTGTGGAACAGATAGAAATCAAAATAGTCCACCCCGCATTTTTTCAGCTGGGCCGGGAAGATTTCCTTCACCTTGTCCATATTGCTCAGATCATAACCGGGAAACTTGGTGGTCAGATAATACTTCTCCCGGGGATATCTCCCCAGAGCTTTTCCCATCACCGTCTCCGACTGTCCCTCGTGATACCCCCAGGCAGTGTCATAGTAATTTACGCCCTGTTCCATGGCGTAATCCACCATCTCATTGACTGCCTCTTGATCTACCTCTCCGGAACCCCCGGCCATCAGCGGCAGACGCATACAGCCCATACCTAGGGCGGACAGCTTCAGATCTTGAAAATCCTTGTAGATCATACCTTCACCTCTTTCTTAACGTTTCATTTCTAAGATAAACTATTCCTCTTATATTTTAATCCCTATCCGGGGGAAATACAAATGCCTGAAAGAAATATCTTGCCATTCTTTTTCGGTATGGCAGGCTTCCCCCTTAGCAGTAGCGCATCAGGCGCACATAAAACTCCACCGTCTTTACCAGAGTCTCCACGGGAACTCTCTCGTTATTTCCGTGAATCATCCCCCTCTCCTCCTTGGAGAGCTTCATGGCGGAAAACTTGTATACCCGGTCGGTGATCTTGCAGAAATGCCGGGAGTCGCTGCAGGCCATCATCAGATATGGAGATACCAGCGCCTCCGTCCAGGTCTCACCCACAGCCCTGCAGAGCCTCTTCCACTCCTGGCAGCTGGTGTCGCTGTCCGGGGAGGGATTCCATCCCTCCACACATTCCACCTGAATGTTGGGGTTATGAATCACCTTCTCCAGGTATGCCTTGGCAGACTCCACCGTGTCCTGCCCCAGAAGCCGCAGGTTCATGCCCACCTCCGCCTTGGGCGGGATTACGTTGTAGGCCTTGCTGCCGCTCATCTTCGTCATGGCGCAGGTGGTCCGCATCAGCGCGTTGAGCTCTCCGCCGGACATCCGGCAGATCTTGTCCAGCAGCGGCTTAAAGCACCACATGTTGGCAAATAAGACCCGGTAGCCGAAGGTAGAGTACCTGCCCAGCCGGTCAAACATTTCCGCCACCGGTTTGGTAAACTGCATGGGGAAGGGATGATTTTCCACGTCCACCACGGCCTTTGACAGCTCTCCCACAATAGTGTGAGCCGGCGGCATGGAGGCGTGGCCGCCCCGGCTTGAGGCGGTAAAGCGCATGTTTGTCAGCCCTTTCTCCGCAATTCCGATGAGGGCGCACTCGCCCTTCACGCCGGGAAATACATTTTCCACCACGGCGCCTCCCTCGTCCACCACCATGGCAGGGCGGATTCCCCTTCGCTCAAGCTCCGCCACAATAGCCGGAACTGTGGGGCCGTTGATCTCTTCGTCTCCGCCGAAGGAAAAATAAATGTCATGTTCCGGCACATAGCCCTGCTCCAGCAGGGATTCCGCCGCCTCCATAACACCGCAGAGGGTTCCCTTGGTATCCAGAGTTCCCCGGCCCCAGATCACCCCGTTTTCCACAATTCCCGCAAAGGCCGGCTTCTCCCACCGATCCTCCTCCACGGGAACCACATCGTAGTGGGACATGAGCACCACGGGATTTTCCGGGGTTTTCCCCTTCCAGCGATAGAGTATCCCGGTATTTCCGATGAATTCTCTGGTACAAATCTTGTGTACCTGGGGATACAGCTTCGGAAGAAGTTCCCGGAATTTTTCAAATTCCCCTTTGTCGATGAGGCTGTCATCATTGTAGGAAATGGTTTTGCACCGCAGCAGCTCCACCATATGGCCCACAATTTTATCCTCATCCAGCATCACATCCCCGGCCTGGGGCTTTTCCTCCGGCAGAGGCCTGAACATTGCTCCGCGTATGAGGATCACCGCCAGAAAAAGGAACACAGCCGCTGCCAGAGCCCCAAGAATATACCACATAAAACCGCCTCCTTACAGCAAATTCTTCTTATACATAATCCGGGCAGCCAAAAGAGCGATGGCAGCGCCCACCGGCACCAGAACCCCCACAGAGCTGGACAGGGCCGGAACCGCCAGGAAAAGAGCCACCATAAAGATCAGGGGCGCCATGGCAATTTTCCAGTTCTTGCTCACATACACCACAGCCAGACCGCCGAAGAGGGCCGGAAGAATATTGTCAAAGGCGGGCTTTAACTGGGGAGAATTTAAGATAGGCGTCAGCTGAGCCAGCATCAGAACTCCCAGGGCGATAATCACCGTAGTCACAATGGAGGATGTGGCAATGGCGATCGTAGAAATCACCTCTCCCTCCTCAGTTCCCGGCTTTACCTTGGCATTTTCCATGGCTGTCAGCGCCGCCGGAACCTTCAGGTTAGTCAGATTTCCAGTGACAAATCCCAGATAGGAGCCGGCGCTTCCCAGCATGGGGCAGTAGGTGACCACCTCTATCACAGCCACTGTCCAGAAAATAGGCGCCACTCCCAGGAGTCCCTTGAGCACCGGGGTGATTCCCGGCCAGGCGTCATAGTACACACAGGCAGAAATAGGCACCATAAAAACCACAACCAGAGCGGTCAAAATCCAGATTCTGCCGTAAATATGGGTCATATCATCATAACTTCTCTTCATTTTCCATTCCTCCTAAACAATCATGGGCGTAATCACGCAGGCAAAGACCATAGCTCCCAGCATACTCACCGGCAAGGCGTAGGTTTCCAGCCACTTCATGTTGCATTTCTTAATCAAAATTCCGCAGACGCCCATGATCAGGGCAGAAAACAGCAGGACAAAGATGGGAATCCATCCCGCCAGCCCTGTGCGGATATCCGCAAAAACCATTCCCAGGAATGCAGAGATCATTCCCAAAAACAGGGCGGTCATAAAGATATCTCCCCACTTGCTGTCCTTGGATTTTAGGGTCATCAGCCCCTTCTGGATTTTCTTCAGAAACAGAGGCACCAGCACCAGCCCCGGGAAAATTCCCAGAGTCATCACCCAGGCAATGGCCGTGTAAACCTGGGGATCCCGGATGGTCTCCGACAGGGATACCTGCAGGGCCGTGGCCGTGGATGTGGCCGCCGGCAGCTCATAGGTGATGGCGCCGATAACGCTCAGCCGAATCCAGGGCAGGGGCAGTCCCAAAAACTTCGCCAGGGTAATCACCCCCAGTAAAATAGAAATGGCCGGCGCTATGGTAAAGATAGCCGTGGACACGATGGTTCTTCTAACCTGCCGCATGTCCATCTTCAGCACCTTGGCCTGCCGGATTGCCCGCACCAGAAAAAATACAGACTGGGCAATAATAAACAGAATCACAATGGCGGCCACCGCAAAGAGAAAGCCGCTGTTCGGGTCAAAATTCATAGAAATCTCCTCCTCATTAATTAATAATTGTTCGGCTATTATACCATATCCGCTGCGCGGAATATAGACATGGACGAGAAAAAAGACATCCCAAAAGTATTAGCTTCCTCGTAATTGTTATAGAAGCTTTTACTTTTGGGATATCTTGTATCAAAATTGGTTAATGAGGATTAATCTTATTACAGCTCTCTGCCAGCTCTTTCAAAAATAGTAATTTCCCAGGAATCGTGGGAATATAGCTTGAAGTAATCCAGGGATTTTTCCCATACCGCAGGGTCATCCACAAAGACTGCCCCTGCCAGCTCATCCCCCTTCCCAGAGCTCCGTCACAGCATCCGATTGAGAAATCTGATTGGAACATGATTCCCGGTCCAATGGTATTTGCATAACAGGTCATGGGCACATAATTTCCATGAAAGGTTAAATAGGCATTTTGCTCGATGGTCAAAGGATGAAGAACTGCCCCCAATCGATGTGTTGCCTTCAGCCAATCTTCTTCGCAAGCGTAATCTTTGGCAAAATGGGGGTCCCAAAATGCCACGTGACAGGCTCTTCCAATTCCATAAATCATCACTTGCTTCGCTCCCCTTGATCTTAACTCTCCTATCTTTTCCTCGTAAAGGGGAAGCTCTGTCCTAGTGGCAAAATGTCTTTGCTTTTCCGGGACCCCCATTTCTCCCAATGGTTTGTAAAAGGCCTCATTCATAGCATACTGAAAGCTTACAGGATCATCTGAAGCAGGTGTATTTCCTTCCCTGTCCGCCCACTCATCCATATTAAATCCGTGCACATGATCACAGGGAACATTCCATTCCTTCAAAAAATATACTGTCCAGCGGTACATCTCCATGGGGCCCACTGGAAGAATCAGGACAAGCTCTCTGTTTTCCTCCCTAGCTTTACGAATCTGCATTGCTATTTCATGTCCAAACTGTACTGCTATATCATTTAAGCTCTCCACAGGAATCGCATGGAAATCCTCACTCCAAAACTCCTGTTTTTCACAAATAGTAGCTGGATTGCTTGTCACGCAGTATTTCAGCCTTTCCAGATCCCATCCTTCAGGATATAAATTTTCAAACATACTTCCCTTTATTGTACTGATCATATCCATTTTTTCTGTCCTCCCCTGAATTTTTTATTCAATGTTGCCTGATTTTTCATGGATTTCCAGCCACTTATCTACATTGTCCTTTGTAATCAATTCTGTGTCTACTACTACGTCCTCCTGCTCTCCCCCTTCTAAGGTCTGTAACGCCATATCTAATGCCGCCTTGGCCTGTTCGGGCGCATTTTGCGCTACAGAGCAAGTTGTTAAACCAGACTTTACCGCCTCGCAGCCTTCCGGGAGTCCGTCAATTCCGCCCAGGAAGCTAAATTCATCCAATCTTCCAGCGTTCTCGATTGCCTTTACCGCTCCCAACAGCATTACATCGTCATGAGACAGCACGCCGTCGATTTTATCATAAGCCGTCAGCCAATCCTCCATATAATTCATGGCTTTATCCCTTTCCCAGTTTGCATTTTGCACCACTAAGATATTAACGTCTTCCCTCTCTGCCAAGGCCTCCTTAATCCCTTCCGTTCTCTCAATTACTGCAGTCAGTCCCGCCATACCTTCAATAATAACAATATTGGCATTTTCCGGGAGAACCTCCGCTGCTTTTTCTCCCAACAAATATCCCATGTCTTTTTCGCTGGATAAAATAGACGTGCTCTGCCCATCGTCCACCTTCTCACTCAAAGTAATTACAGGGATTCCCTCTTTGTATGCCTGCTGAATCGTGGGAATCAGTGACTCAATATCGTTTGGCTGAACCAAAATCACATCCACGCCCTTAGAGATAAACGTCTCCATTCCGGAAATTAATTTGGCGTTATCGCCTGAACCATCAATCACTTCAATATCGAACTTATCACTGTATTCATCCTCGCAGGCGGCAACCACTTCATTTGCCTGCCATGCGGTAAACTGATCCGTTTGATTTTTTGCCACCAAACCCAGCTGATACTTTTCCGGCTCCCCTTCCGCTTTTGCACTATCC
>DVHU01000098.1 GCA_018711815.1 Candidatus Egerieimonas intestinavium | reverse complement strand
AGCTTATATAGGTTATCACACCGCACTGTCTTTGTCAAGAACTTTTTTCTTCTTTTTTTAAAATTTCTTTCAGCGGAGAAGAAGTTCTCTCTCGCAGCAACTGTTATATTTTACCACAGTCATCTGCATCTTGTCAACAACTTTTTTTATTTTTTCTGACCGGCTTGTTGCCTCGCCGTCAGTGCTTATCTATACTACCATCTTGTTTCGCTTTTGTCAACGGTCTTTTCCATATTTTTTCATTTTTTCTTCCAGAGGGTTTTTCCTCTTTTTCTGCGGCCCTCAGTTCCTCTATCCCCCCCTGTATGGCAGCTATCCGCTGCCAGATTTCTTCCGGCGCCCAGTCCCACCACTTTATGTGGAAGGGGATAATTTTTTTGCCATGACTCTTTCCTTAAATGAATGAAAACTTCTCTATCTTTTCTGGACACCTATAGTACACCGCCTGCTCTGCGGCTGAATAGACAAAGGACACTCGGGTGGCCCATTTTCCTTCCATCCGCACCTCGTCCAGCAGGCGGAAGGCTTCGGAGACGGAAAGGTCCCCGCAGGCCTCCAGCCGCTGCCGGGCCCGCTCATAGCGATCGTCTCCCGGCAAAATGAATTTCCGGGTGCTCTCGGGACTTATCAGGGAATAGTTGGTCATCAGGGCATATTTCCCCGGCTCCTGTCGGCACCCCAGCCCCGGTTCAATAATCAGGGCGCGGCCATGGATGTCTGACAGCAGGGCCTGCATGGTGGCGTCGGGGGCATAAGTGACTCTCTTTCTCTTGACAAGCTCCAGAACTTCATCAAAGGTCACCTGCCCCCGGATGAATGCCTCGGTCAACTCCGCAATGGTCACACAGTCCCTGGCCTTGGCATATGCCCCGGCACCGTTACCATGAACATACAGCAGCGTCCCTGCATTTCCGTTTCGGTTTACCCCATGATAGGAATGATAAATCCCGTCGGGCCGCAGAATTCCAATATAGAATCGCTCCCTCTCTGCAATCACCCGGTGATTCCACACGGAGAGGTCAATATCAAAATTAAATCCCGTGAGCATGTCCTTTCCTCTATAGACGAATCTTGTACACATATTTTTCCCTTTCCGGCAAACGCTCTGCCTCAGCACTGTTTCCTTTATCTTAACAGCCCCAGAGACAAATCTTCTACACCCAGCACCTTACCGAACCGATCTGTATTCCCGGGAAATCTAAAGAGGGACCGCAGCAGTAACCAACCTGGCTACCGCAGCAGTCCCGCCGCTAAATTTTGTTGCCTATTTATCTGGCTTGGCCGTATACGATTTTCCGAACTGCGTATACGGACAGACCGTACTCCTCCGAAAGGGTTTCCATGGAAATCCCCTCCTTATATGCCTCCCGTATCTGCCGGTTGCGCTCCTTTAGCTCCTGCCGATAGCCGGAGACCTCTCCCCAGCGCTTTCTCTGTTCTTCCTCCACCGGAATATAGAGATATCCGCCTTGTATGTAGCTCTGCAGCTCCTTGACCAGCGCCTCCGGGAGAATCGCCTGTGCGTTAACATATTTCATGCGGGCTTCCTCCTTGCTGTGATAGCCAAGTTGCAAAGCCGGCAATTTTTCTTGCGACTGCTCTACTCCATGCAACCGTCGCAAGCCGCTGGCTTTGCATGGAGATAAGCTTTGTTGCGCTTATGCGTGTTAATGCACACAGCACTCACTCCTCTCTCAGACCCTCAGCCTCCGATCACGGAAAACAGAAGCTTCAGCAAAATATTATTTTCGTACAGGATATTCAGGAAAATATCCTTGCTGATCTCGTTGAGCAGGTAGGCCCCCACCTGGGTATTGCACAGCATAGTGACCGCCACAAAAAATACCCAGACGCCCACCAGAGCCTGAAGCAGCCCCAGGGCCATGCCGCCCAGGGTATTAACCAGGCTTAAGCCCGGCAGCTCCGTCAGAAGATCCAGGGCGCACATGATCAGCTGAACCACCAGCACCGCCAAAACGAAGGTGACCACGAAGGCGATGGCGCTGCAGATCCAGTAGGCCAGAGAACCTGCCAGGTAATCCTTAAAGCTCTCCACCTGCAGCAGATCGTAGACCTCTGTGTTGTTGTTCTCCGTCAGCTTGTCCTTCAGCACCTGGGGCACCGGCAGCTGCTCGATGAGGTTCTCCTGCATCTCCGGGGTTTTCCCCGCTTCTTCCGGAACTTCCTTCCAGAAATTGCTGTCCAGATACTTGCTGCAGCTGTCCTCGATTTTCCCGTAGAAGCCCTCCTGGCTGCGCAGATAATCGCCCACCTTGGGGTTCAGCCAGATGGTAATCAGAAGCACCAGAACCAGAAAGCCCATGGACAGAGCCATGCGCAGAAAGCCCTTTCTGGCTCCCCGGAAGACATCCAAGGCTGTGAAAATCAATATCACGTAAGTAAGCCAGCTCATTTTCTCACATCCTGTCTATTTCAGTTTAAATGTAGCTATACCCGTGGACAGTACAGCAATGTACCGATTGGAATCCACCTTAAAGACATCCTGGATCTCCCCCTCGTCGATAGTCTCACAGAAGCGCTCCACACCCTTCATGCTGTAGACGCACAGCTGCGAGTCATTGTACAGGAGAATGTTGTCCCCGCTGATCTTGGCAGTGCTGTATTCAATAGCAAAGTCTTCCTCAAATTTTATCCTGCCATTGGTTCCGTATAATCTCAGGGTATATTTAGACTCCTCATCCTGGCTGTGGAGAATCACGCCGATGTTGCTCTCATCCCAAAAGGCGCTGACAATCTCGCCCTCAATTTCCACCGTCCGGCTCTCATCGGGAATCTGGGGCCCCGTGTAAATGGAAAATCCATCGTCCCGGAATACCAGGGCGGTGCTGCTGTCCAGATAGGCCACCTCGGGAATGATCTGATCCGGGTACTCTGTCTCCTTCACGATATTGTCCGTCTGGTTCTGCCCCACGCTTCCGAAATTGTAAAATACCAGCCGGGTGGTACTGCTGCTGCCCTCCACATAGAGGTAAGATACTGCCATCAGCATACCGTCGTCTGAGAGGTCAAAGCTGATGGGATAGCCCGGGCTGTCCACACGGGTTTTGCTGGCTACCAGCTTCTCCCCGGAGGCGCTGTATACATTCAGCCAGGTATTTTCCCCGTCCTCCAGCATTGCCGCCACCACGCCCTGCTGAGCCACCCGCACCTTCAGGATGGGATACTCCGCAGAGATGCTTCCCAGGCGTCCCTGGGAGTTGTACACGGAAATCTGGGAGCCCCGCTGGTCATACACAGCCACAGTGCCCTGGCAGACATCCACCGCCGGGCTCGTCATATCATAGGTATCCGTCCACAGAGTGGTCTCCTTGCCATCCATCAGGGAAACGCCGTCAGCGCTGTATCTCAGCAGATTTCCGTCCACCTCCAGATACCGGCTGCTGCTTCCCTCCTTGGCCGATGAGGAGAGCACTTCGTAGGAACCGTAATGCCAATGGTCAATGACTGTTTTAACCACAAAAAATGCCAGCAGCACGCCTATCACAATGCCGGTTCTCCGGATGATGGTTTTTCTCCGGTTCAGCCAAATTTTCGTCCGATAAGCGCTCAGCTCATCCTGCCCCTCCTCCAGATGGGAGGTTCCCTCATACCAGTTGACCAGCCGGTCTTTGAGGGTCAGCCACGCCGCCTTAATTCTTTCTCCGCTGCGCTTCAGCCTTTCTTTCAAGGGAATTGGCAAAGGCTTTTCCTTGTCCTCAGGGAAGTCCTCCTGCCCCTCCGCGGTGATCTTTCCGAATACCGGAGGGACATCCATCTCCACTGCTTCCTCCGCTCCGCCTTCCTGGCTGTCTCCCTGCGGTTCCCCGGAAGGCTCCTTCTCCAGATCCTCCCCGGCGGCAGTCTCCTCCCAGACTTCCTCCTGAGACTCTGACTCCTCCTCCTGATCCTGAGGCTCTGACTCCTCCTGATTCTGGGGTCTGCTCTCCTCCTGATCCTGGGCCGGTCCTTCCGCCCTCCGGGAAGTCTGTGCCTTTATGTGGGCCAGGTTATCGGCCATCCGCTCTTCCAGGTCGTCCCAATCGTCCTCCCAGTCCTCCGCGGCCTCCTCCTGGCTTTCCCCCCCGCCAGCTGCGCTGTCCTCCGGCTGCGGCTCCTGGCCTGGGCCGTTCTCCAGCTTCTCCTCCTGGTCATCTATCAAAGCTCTCATTCGTACTCCTCGGTTCTTTATTATTGTGTTGAATTATAACATACCTCATCCGGTGAAGCAAGCCCGCCTCCGGCACCGGGCCCTAGGGCAGCAGCAGCAGCTGGCCCTCATAGATGATATCCTCCTGGGAAATGTCATTCAGCTCACAGATCTGCGGCACCATGGAAATGGTCCCGTAATAGGCTGCACTGATCTGGCTTATGGTATCTCCCTTCTTCACCCGGTAAGTGGTTCTTGCGGAGGAGGTCTGCTTGTCCTCCTGCCCGGAGGTCTGATCCTG
>DVHU01000015.1 GCA_018711815.1 Candidatus Egerieimonas intestinavium | reverse complement strand
CGACCCAATATAGACATAAACCTGTTGTAATCCATCTACATTACAGCATATATTGATGCACAATACGATGCAAACCGCAGAAAAGCGTGCTACTCTGACATCCCTGGAAAACGAAAAAACGATACAGACATCCTCCATGGATTTCCGTGCTGTTTCTCCAAGTCCTGCTCCTGATAGTCATCTACCTCCGGGCAGTTTCCCATCAGAAATCAAGCAGGATGGGCACCTGCTGTTCCTCGGCAAACCGCATGGCCCGCCAGAACATGGAAAAGGCGAACTTGGCCAGGGATTGGGTATCGTACTGGGTGTGTTCCGGGATGTCCGCCTTGCTGTACTTCCCGCCTGGGCCTATGGCACCGTCCACCGGGTAACCCCCGCTGTCGACCCAGCCGAGGATGGTGTCCTCGTCAGCCTGCCATGCCAACTGATTCAGCTTCTCCAGCTCCTTCCGCAGCCCGCCCAGGGTGGCGATCACAGCCAGGTCGTCCGTGGGCAAAGGGGCCTGAAAGAAGAAGGCGTCCGACAGAGGCAGCCACCAGGTAGCCCCACGGAACAGAGACCAAGCCCGCTCCTCGTCCGATGCAAGGCGGGCGATCAGAGGATGCTCCCCAAAGTCCCAGTTTTTCTCCACAGTAGGGGGCACCGGCTCGCCATAGGTATGGCAGGCGGCCACCAGCAGCATGGCGCTGAAGGCATCCCAGTCTGGCTTGTCGGTGTAGTAGGGCTTCTCGTTGTCCTCCGGCCAGGGAGCGTAGGGTTCCTGGCCCGGCTGGGCAATAGCGGCCAGGATCTGATCCCGCCAGTTCTCCACCCCAGCCTGGACCTCCACCGGGGATAGTTCTTCCCCGTCATCGGCCGTTTCTCCATTCGGGGTGATCCGGTTGAAGGTATATCCATTTTTCTCCGCCCACTGCTGGACAACGGTTTTCCAGTTGTGGGAGTAATACCGGGTCAGCGTCCCGGCGTAAATGTCAAGTCCCATGGTGATGCTTCCTTTATCATTTATAAAGTTAATCATCGTCCCCAGCCTTGAAGTTGTAAATGGGGCGGATGATCTTCGCCACCTCCGCTGTGGGGCCGATGTTGTCCAGAATGTCCTGTATTCCCTTGTAGGCCATGGGGCACTCGTCCAGAGTGGCACGGCTCACTGAGGTAGTGTAGATCTCCGCCATCTGCTTTTTGAACTCGGACACTGTAAAGGATTGTTTGGCATCCGCCCGGCTCATAAGGCGGCCAGCACCGTGGGGTGCGGAGCAGTTCCAGTCCTCGTTGCCTTTGCCCACACAGAGCAGGCTCCCGTCCCGCATGTTGATGGGGATAAGCAGCTGTTCCCCAGCTTGGGCGGACACGGCCCCTTTCCGCAGAATCATGGCATCGGTGTCGATATAATTGTGGATGGTGGTGAACTGCTCCTCCACATGGAGCTTCATGCCCTTGACAATCTCGTCCACCATGGCCTGCCGGTTGAGCATGGCAAAGTGCTGGACGATCTTCATATCGTGGATATACTGCTCAAACAGCTCCCCGGACACATAGGCCAGGGCTTTGGGGATACTGGTCTGCTTGAGGTTTTTCAGCTTCTTGAGTTCCTTCTGGATCTCCTTCTCCCGGCCCTCCGCTTTCATCTGGGCAATCAGTGCTTCGATGGAGGCGTCGTCGGTGCGGTTGAGGACCTTGTACCCCGCCTCCTGGTAGTAGCTGGCCACCTCCACCCCCAGGTGGCGGCTGCCGGAGTGAACCACCAGATAGAGGTTCCCATCGTCGTCCCTGTCTACTTCGATGAAGTGATTTCCGCCCCCCAGGGAGCCGATGCTCTTTTCGGCACGGAGCAGGTCCACATGGCGGGCACAGCACAGCTCGTTCAGGTCGATCTGGCTGAGGTAGCGGTGGGCTCTGTCCCGGATGGAGAAGCCGGAGGGAATCTTCTCATAGATCAGCTTATCCAGCTTTTGAAGCTCGATGTGCCCCTCCCGGATGCGGGTGGTCTCCATGCCGCAGCCGATGTCCACCCCCACCAGATTGGGCACCACCTTATTGGTGATGGTCATAGTAGTGCCGATGGTACAGCCCTTACCGGCGTGGATGTCCGGCATCAGCCGGATACGGCTGCCCGCTGTAAACTCCTGGTTGCACAGCTCCTGCACCTGGGCGATGGAGGCACTGTCCACCACATCGGTGAAGATCTTGGCCTCGTTGTATTTTCCTCGAATCTCGATCATAAAGGTCCTTTCTGTATTTCTGGGGCCTCGCGCCGTCAGGTCATCTCATACAGCAGGGCGCCACCCCGCCCGGTTGCCCATCAATCCCACCAGAGATACCAAACAGTGGACTGCCGCAGCACATCGGCCAGAGCGCCCACGGTGGCTTCCTCCGGGCCCTGGTCGATCACATCGGGGCAGAAGCCGTACTGCTCCACTGCTGCATCCATGGCCTTCTCCTGGGAAACAGGAGTCGGGAGCAGGAACTCCAGTTCATCGTGGGTCATAACTGCGGGCACCGCGCCATATTGCTCAAACCAGTATTTCGC
>DVHU01000097.1 GCA_018711815.1 Candidatus Egerieimonas intestinavium | reverse complement strand
ATGAGCGAGTATATGGAGAAATATTCCGTTTCCCGGCTCATCGGAGCGCCTCCGGGATACGTGGGCTACGAGGAGGGCGGCCAGCTGACGGAGGCCGTGCGGAGAAAACCCTACTCCGTGGTGCTCTTTGACGAGGTGGAGAAGGCCCACCCGGATGTGTTCAACGTGCTGCTGCAGGTGCTGGACGACGGGCGGATCACCGATTCCCAGGGCCGGACGGTGGACTTTAAAAACACCATCCTGATTATGACCTCCAACATCGGCTCCACCTACCTGCTGGAAGGTATCCAGGAGGACGGAAGCATCAGCCAGACGGCGGCGGATATGGTGCAGAATGATCTGAGAAATCATTTCCGGCCCGAGTTCTTGAATCGGCTGGATGAGATTATCCTCTTTAAGCCTCTGACCAAGGAGAATATCGGCATGATCGTGGATCTGCTGATGAAGGAACTGAACCGCCGCCTGGAGGAGCAGGAGCTGACCATCCGCCTGACGGAGGAGGCCAAGCGGTTTGTCATCGACGGCGGCTATGATCCGGTGTACGGCGCACGGCCCCTGAAGCGGTACGTGCAGAAGCACGTGGAAACCCTGGCGGCCCGGCTGATTCTGTCGGGACAGATCCGGACAGGGGAGGAGCTGGTAATCGGTGTGGAGAACGGAGCCCTGAAGGCAGAAAGGAGCGCGGTATGATACCCAGAGACCCGGCAATGCTGCTGAGCTATATCAACACGCAGCTGAGAGATCACTACCCCAGTCTGGAGGAACTGTGCCAGAGCCTGGAGGTGGATAAGACAGATCTGGAGGAAAGGCTGGCAGAGCTAGACTATCACTACGCCTCAGAACAAAATCAATTTATCTAAAAAGACGGAACTGCCGCGGCCAGTCCAAATCCGATATCATACAGGATGAGGGCTGACCGCAGCAGTTCCTTTTTTAATTTTATCTGAAATTCAATGGCGGCCGGAGGCTAATTGCCTGCTTGCTGCAGTTTCTCCACGTAGGGCATAACGTCGGCGACCATCTGCCTGCAGGACTGCAGTCCGCCGGGATTGATGTACCAGGAGGCGGGATTCAGCTGATAGATATCCCCATTTTTGTAGGCGTCTGTATGTTGAATCATGGTGTTGCTCAGAAAATCTTCTGTGGCGCTGGAGGTGGCCCCCTCGCCGATGGATTCGTCGTGGTTCAGCAGAAGGATTACCTGGGGATTCTCCGTCATCACATACTCCGCATTTACCTCCGCTCCATGATGGCTGGTAACCTCAGTGTTGGTGTCGGCCGGCGTAAAGCCCAGATCCTTGTGCACCATGGCAAAGCGCCCCTCGGGACCGTAGAAGGTGATGTAGCCTCCGCCGATCATCAGGAAAAGCGTCTCGTGACCTTCCACAGCCTCCTTTACCTGGGCAAATCCCTCCTCAACCTCCCGGAGCTGAGTTGTGATTTCCTCCTGGGCTCCCGGGAAAATGGCCCCCAGAGTCTCACAGTTGCGGCGCACATCCTCAGCGAAGGTATCCCCCTCCACCTGGTAGAAGAGAAGATCCGCATGGGGATAACGCTCCTTTAAATTATCCACAGATTCTCCGGCATTTTCATCCCAGGCCCCGAAGCGGTTGCCGTAAATGATCAGCTCTGGGTCCAGCAGATCCAGAGTATCGTAGTCGGCCTCAAAAAGGCTTCCCACATTTATGTAATCGTCGCTGTAATACTCAGAGAGATAGTCGGGAAGCACAGATTCTGTCTGCTGAACGCCCAGCTGTTCAATGCCGGTACGCTCTATGCCGGCCGCATCCAGGATGTCCAGGGCCGACGGCTCCAAAATAGCCACTCGCTTGGGATTTACCCGGACAGTAACTTCTTCATTGTACGCATCCAAAACCGTCACGGTCTCCGGCGCTTTGCTCTCGGGCTCCCGCTCGGCGCCGCAGGCTCCGAGGACCAGGGCCATGCCTGCCGCGGCCAGTACAGATAAACTTTTTGCTCCTTTGCTGTTCATTTCTTTACCTCCTAGTTAAGTAAGTTGAAGTATCTATATAAAACAGTTTTCCAACCGTTTTATCCGGGATCAGCCTGGGGAATCATATCCTGAGGCTGGAAATATACGCAGACCTTTCTCGTCCCCACGCGGACAATATGAAAATCATGGTCGAAGACCTCTCTTAAAATATCCGGGTTGATGATGGAGGGGGCCTCTCCCTGGCGGATTATCCTTCCGTCCCTCATGGCCACAATTTCATCGGCGAAGGCTGCTGCGAAATTAATATCGTGCAGGACGATAATCACGGTCTTATCCAGCTCCCGCACCAGCTTCTGGAGAATAGTCATCATCTCCACAGAATATTTAATATCCAGGTTGTTTAAGGGCTCGTCCAGAAAAATATACGGGGTATCCTGGGCCAGAATCATGGCGATGTATGCCCGCTGACGCTGCCCGCCGGAGAGCTCGTCAATGAATTTGTCTTGAATCTTCTGCAGATCCATGTAGGCGATGGCCTGGCTGATCTTTTCCTGATCCCAAGCTTTCAGCCGCCCCTTGCTGTGCGGATAGCGGCCGAAGGCCACCAGTTCTTCCACAGTGATGCGCATGCTCAGGTGCTGAGTCTGCTTTAAAACAGCAATTTTTTTGGCAATTTCGATGTTTTCCATCTGGCTGATGTTTTTTCCGTCCAGAAAGACCTGACCGCTCTTGGCCGGAATGAGATTGGCTGCCACATTGAGCAGGGTGGTTTTTCCTGCGCCGTTAGCCCCCACCAGGGCTGTGATTCGTTTTTCTTTGATGCTCACGCTGACCTGGCGCAGAACATCCTGAACGCCATAGGCTTGGGATACTTCTCTAATTTCAATCATAACTTGTGCTCCTTCATTATCAGAATAATCATATAGGCGCCGCCGGCTAAATCAATCAGGACCGTCACGGGGGCGGCATACCGCAGCAGCTCCACGATCCCCTGGCCCAGAACCAGAAATAGGATGGACGTCAGGATAGATCCCCAAAAGAGGATTGCGTGGCGGTAAGTCTTGAATAACTCCCGGGCAATATTTACGGCCAGGAGCCCCAGAAAAGTCAAAGGACCGATCAGGGCGGTGGTGACCGCCATGCCGAAGGCGATCAGAAACAACGTTTGATTTACCTGCCGGGTGTAAGGGACGCCAAGACTTTTGGCGTTATTTTCCCCCAAAAGCATAACGTCGAACTCTCTGCTTCGCCGGACAAACAGAAGAGTCAGCAGAACCATGGCGGGGGCCGCCAATAGGATGATGCGCTCGTTCATATTGGTGACAGATACCGTGGTCACGGCTTTGAGCTGCTGAAACTGCTGGGGGTCCAGAAGCACCTCTATGTAATTGGTGAAGCTCTGCACAATACTGGACAGAATAAGGCCAAACAGCAGAAGAAATATGATATGATTCTTATCCTTCCGCAGCATGAGCCCGTACATAAGCATAGAGATGATCAGCATAATTCCTGTGGTCACGAAGAAATTGCCGTAAGGATTGGCGAACACTCTCGCCATAAAACCCACGCTGGCGGCGAAATACACCAGCAGGGACTGGGTCGCCAGAAATACTGAGTCAAAGCCCAGCATACTGGGGGTCAGTACGCGGTTCTCCGTAATTGTCTGGAAAGCAAGGCTGACCACTGCGATCAGTGTCGCGCTGACCGCCATTCCCAGAAGGCTGGCTCCGCTTCGGCCCAGTATCCGCAGGGCCACCGGGTAAGTCAGCGCAAGGCCGGAGTCCCAGGCCTTGGCGAAGACCCGGGCGTAGATATACAAGCCGGAAGAAAAGAGAATCAGCACAGCCAGAAGAATAAATTTTCTCCTTACCTGTTTTTTATTTACCATAGCGCACCCTCCTGAACAGAATGACCAGAAAGATCGCCCCGCCGATAATGCCGATGGTGAAGCTGACGGCAATCTCATAGGGGTAGATGATCAGGCGGCTGAAAATGTCGCACAGCAGAACGAAGATTGTGCCCAACAGCATAACGTCAAAAATTGTCTTTTTCACATCATCCCCATAGAAGGCGGTGACCATGTTGGGAATAATCAACCCCACGAAAGAGATTGGCCCCACGGTTACAAAGGTGGCTGCGCTGATTACGGCAATCACGCACAAGCCCAGAAAGACCGTGCGCTTATAGTGCAGGCCCAGCCCCTTGGAGAAATCCTCTCCCATGCCGGCGATACTGAACCGGGTGGCGTACAAAACTGCCAGTACCAGGGGAATCAGTACCAGGTAGAGCATGGCGAAGCTGGTGAAGCGGTTAAAGGTTCCCAGGCCGATCTTGGAGAGGGTCTGCAGAGCATTTGTCCGATAAGCCACCGCGTTGGACAGGGCTTTAATGATTCCACCGTACATCATGCCGATCAGCGGCACATAGACGGCCTCCCGCAGGGGGATACGCCCGAGAATCCCCATGAAAAGCATGGTTGACGCCAGTGCGAAAACAAAAGCGAAGAGCATCTGTATCAGGTGGGACTGGTCCCCCAGGAGTAAAAAGGACAGCAGGACTCCCAGCATGGCGGCGTCCGTGGTGCCCGAGGTGGACGGCGACATAAACTTATTGCTGCTCAGGGACTGCATGATCAGACCGGAGACGCTTAGGCCCGAGGCGGTCAGAACAATGGCTATGGTTCTGGGGACACGGCTGGCCAGGAAAATCTGCCAGGCTGACGGATCCGCCGATAGCAGATTATGCAGGCTTACCCTCTGATCCACGCCGAGCATCAGGGAGACGGCCAGCAGGAGCAGAAATAAGAAAATCAGTCCCAGACGCTTATGGAAAGAGGTAAACCGGGACTTCTTTTGACAGACAATGGTTTCTCTCAACTCTATAGCCTCCTTTAATATTTAGTTAGAAAAGCCTAACTGCATGATAGAGTCTCCTGCAAGGGGAGAGTCAAGAACTTTATGTAATTTTTTTATTTAGCAGCCAGGCAGAGATTACAGCCGCGATACATTCCGCGCTGACCATGACGAGCCAGATAGAGCCGGTGCCGAAGCAGAGGGGAAATAGATACACCAAGAGGCCGCTGATGAGAAAGCTTCGCAAAAAGGAGACTGCCAGGGAGGCCCGGGCACGTTTGACGGCCTGCAGGTAGTAGGAAGCAAACACATTGAAGGGAACAAAGAGAAAACAGATAAAATACTGCCGCAGAAGGGGCGGAGCCACGGCCATCACCTCCGGGGAGGGTTTCATGAAAAGGCGAAGGATTTCGCCGGGAAATAGCAGGCTGAAGGCCGTGGCACACAGTCCGATTACCGCGGCGGTGATACTTCCCCAGCGTCTCGTCTGACGGATGCGATTCCATTGGCGGGCGCCCAGATTTTCCGCCACAATGGGCTGGGCAGCGTTGCCTATGCCGTAGCTGAAGGTCTGTACGAGGGTGAACAGATTGCCGGCGACTCCGTACACAGCCAGCTGTGTGCCGCCCAGATACCGCATAATCTGATTGTTAAATAAAACCATAAGAAACCCCATTCCCACAGAGCAGATAAAGGAGGAGAAACCTATGGATAGGATTTCTCTGGTCTGGCGGGCGAAGGAGGTGATCCGTACAAAAGAGACCGTATTCTTTTTGGTAAAAAAATGAGCCAACTGGATGACGAAGGCTATGGCTTGACCGGCAACGGTGGCTATGGCGGCGCCCTCCATTCCCAGATCGCAGGTAAAGGTCAGGAAGAAATCTCCGAAAATATTGAAGACGCCGCCACAGACGGTGGCTATGCCCACCAGGGAGGGGGAACCGTCATTGCGGACAAACATTCCCAGGTAATAGCCCAGGGGCCACAGGGGGATTCCCCATTTCAGCCAGCGGACATACTGCAAAGCCAGGGGCATGAGGGTGTCGTCCGCACCGAAGAGTTTAAGCAGCGGCTGGTCAAAAAAGAGGATGGCCAGCCAAACCAGCGCGGAGGCTGAACTGATCAGAATGAAGGAGACAGTGAAAGCCAGATTGCTGTCGTAATTTTTCCCAGCCCCCCGGGCTGCGCTGAACAGAACTGCGCCCCCGTTGCCAAACAGTACGCTCAGGCAGCAGAACAGCGTCCACAGGGGCATGATGCAGGCCAGGGCCGCCGTGCCTGCGGGTCCCTCGTACTGCCCCACCACAATCATATCCACCAGGGAATAGATGCTCATTACCAGTCCGCTAAAAAGGCTGGGGAACAGATAGTGAAGGTATAATTTTCCAATGTTGCCGGTTTTCAGATCCATGTGAGTCCTCCTGTATTTCGTGATTGACATTTCCTTGGGTATTACCTAAAATACAGTATAATCTCTCCTGTGACAGGAGAGTCAAGGAGGTAGTCGGCATGGAGAAGAAGGCTCTGCTTTCTATTGGAGATTTTTCCAAAATTACCGGTGTGGGCATAAAAGCCCTGAGATATTACGACGAAGCGGGCATTCTGACTCCTGCTTTTGTTGATCCGGATTCCGGGTACCGCTATTACTCTTTTCACCAGAAGGCGCTGGTGGACGCCATCCAGTTTTGCGTGGAGCTGGGAATACCCTTGAAGCAATTCCCAGACTACACCAATGCCGATGAGCCCGCCTCCTGGATCAGCTATGCGGATCTGGTGGGGAAGGGTGAGGAGATCGTCAGGGAAAAAATGAAGACTCTGCAGGAGCGTCTGGATCTGCTGAAAGAGATGAGAAAAGAAATCCATCGGGCGGAAGAGAGCTGCCAAAGGAATCGGCCGGAGAAATATTCTCTGCCGGCCAGGGACTGTTGGATTGTTCCCTATGAGGGGAGGCAATTTAGCCGGGAATCCGGACAGCTGACCAATAAAATTATTTTGGAAATTCACCGGAACAACATGCGTCTGGGCAATACCGGGGGGCTGCTGCTTCTGAGACAGCAGGGAGTCTGGAAGCAGTTTTTATTTGTGGACGTGCATAAGGACTCAGCCCGGGAGAAAAAAACTCCCCAGGTCATTCACATTCCCCGGGGAGTGTATCTCTGCAAGAAGGTGGAGCGCAGCGGCATAGAGCAGGTCTGGGATTGGAGCAGGCCGCATGTGAAGCCGGAGCGGATACAGCTGGTTATTGAGACAGAGCTTTTTGTGGGTAATTACCGCTTTTCCCAACCGGTTCTGGAGCAGCGGTGCCTGCTGGATAGCCAATAGTCCGCGGCGGCTCATTTTTTAGAGATTTGCCAGTTTCTGACGGTAAATACGCTGGAAGAGCAAAAGGGTCAGGCTTATGGAGACCAGCTCTGCCAGGGGAATGGACCACCACACAGCGGCCAGGCCGAAGCACTGGGCCAGAATGTAAGCGGCGGGGAGAATCACCACCAGCTGCCGGGCAAAGGAAATCCAGAGGCTGTACAGGCCATTTCCCAAGGCCTGAAATACGGAACTCAGGATAATACAGGGGCCGGCGAAGACAAAGCTGATGCAGATGGTTCTCAGGGCCGGCACGCCGATGGCCAGCATATTTTCAGAGGCCTCGAAGATTCCCAGCAGCACATCCGGGATAAAGACGAAGCAGGCGATTCCCACCAGCATGAAACAGACTGCGGTGATAATGCTCAGGCGGATGGTGTGCATGATCCGCTTGCGCTGACGGGCGCCGTAATTGTAGGCCACGATGGGCACCATGGCGTTGTTCAGGCCGAAGATGGGCATAAATACAAAGCTGTTCAGCTTGAAATATACGCCGAAGACTGCGGCGGCCGTGGAGGTAAACTGCATCAAAATTTTGTTCATGCCGAAGGTCATCACGGAACCGATGGCCTGCATGATGATGGAGGGCACGCCCACAGCGTAAATTCCCTTGATAATGGACAGCCTGGGACGGAAGCCCCGCAGGCTTAAGCGCAGCTCATGGTTAAACTTAAGATTGAAGAAAAGCCCCAGGAACATGCCGAAGATCTGGCCTGCCACGGTGGCCACCGCCGCGCCGATAACGCCCATCTCGGGGAACCCGAAGAGACCGAAGATCAGGATCGGGTCGAAAATAATGTTGATGATGGCGCCGGTTCCCTGGGAAATCATGGTAAACAGGGTTTTTCCGGTGGACTGCAGCAGACGCTCGAAGGTAATCTGCATAAATACGCCCACGCAGAGGGCGCAGATCACCGTCATGTACTGGACGCCGTATTTATGGATTTCCGGGTCAGTGGTCTGGAAGGAGAAGAAAGGACCGGCCGCCAGGACACCCACCACTGCGAAGATCACGGAGCTGATGAGCGCCAGAAAGATTCCGTTCAAGGCGGCGTCGTTGGCCCGCTTAAACTCCTTGGCTCCCAGGGAGCGGGAGAGCAGGGAATTGATACCTACGCCGGTTCCGGCGGAGATGGCGATCAGCAGGTTCTGGACGGGAAATACCAGGGAAACCGCCGTCAGGGCGTTCTCGTTGATCTTGGCCACGAACATACTGTCCACCACGTTGTATAGGGCCTGGATCAGCATGGAGATAATGACGGGCAGCGCCATCTGGAACAGCAGCTTGGGAACCGGCAGGATCCCCATTTTGTTTTCTTGTTGGACTTCTTGTGCCATGGAAGACTCCTTTCATTTGTATTTCAGAAATATCACCGAACAGAAAAAAGATGCCCAACCGCCAAGGGCAGTCCGGTCATCTGTAAGTTCTTAAAATATCTTAAAATATAATAAAATTTTTGTCAACAGTTCTGCCTCTATATGGATTAGAAATAGAGGGGAAATTGTCGTTCACGTGACGGACAGGACCCGGCAACTCCCGTATAATAAAAGCATCATTTATGTTGAAGGGGGAAGAATTATGGGAGCAACGTACACCTGGACTTTTGAGCAAAGCTTTTTAATCTTTGCCCTCATTATTTTCGCTACGCAGGCTCTGTCCACATTTCTGAAATCCTATGTGCCCATGCCTCTGCTGATGGGATCCGTCTTCGTGCTCTGCTTTGGCATGAACTGGTTCCCCAGTGATATGATTTTGAGCTCGAATATGATAGCGGTGGGAACCATCGCCTTCAATGTGCTGGTTATCCACTCAGGTACCATGATCAGCACGCAGCTTCTGCGAACCCAGAAAAAGGGGGTTGCGGTCTGCATTTTGTCCACTCTGGCCATGTTCCTGGTGGTGTGCTTCGGGCTGCGCCCGATCATCGGCCGGGAACTGTCCCTGCTGGCTCCGGGCTCCATCGTGGGCGGAGGAGCCTCCTGCGCCATCGCCTCCCGGTGGGTGACGGAGAGCGCCCCGAAAGTGGCGGTATTTCCCTGGATGGTCTTCATGTTCCAGGGGCTCTTCTCCGTGCCGCTGACCTGCTGGGCCCTGAAGCGGGAATCCGCGCTGATCCTGGGCAGGCTGCGCAGCGGGGAGATCAAGCCTCCAGCGGGACCGCCCCCGGAGGAGAAGCCCAGGGGAGTGGTGGGAAGAATCCCGGGCAGCTATAAAACCACCGCCTATTATCTGGGAACCATCATGATTGTATCTGTGCTGAACAAGCTTTTGATTGGTTGGATAAACGGGCAGTTTGGCCTGGATCTGAACGTGAACATGACGGCCCTGATCTTCGGCTTTATTCTGGGACAGCTGGGGCTGCTGGACAAGTCGCCGCTGTTTAAGTCTGATTCCTACGGACTGCTGCTGCTGGGTCTCATGGGCCTGATGGCCAACACCCTGGCCAACACCATCAAGAACGGCACAGTATTTGCCGTTTTAAGCCTGGTGCCGTCCCTGCTGCTGGCCATGGCGGTGGGCACCCTGGTTTTGGCCCTGGGCGGGGCCTTCCTGGGAAAGAAATTCGGTATGAGCCCCTACCGGGGGATTGCCCTGTGCGCCAACTGCATCACCGGTTTTCCGGTAAACCAGGTTCTGGTGGAGCGCTTCTCTAAGATGGGGGAGAACCCCATGGAGCAGGCGGTGTTAAAGAGCCAGATCGGCCCGGTGCTGGGATTGGGAACCATGCTGATCAGCAACGGAATTTCTATTTTCATGGTAAGCATACTGGTAAGTTTTGTGTAGGAAAATGGATTGCGTGAGAGCGACAGCGTCTCAAAGGCGATAGCTTTTGAGAAGCTGCCGCTCTTATTTTTTTGCTGATTTATGACAATACCCCCCTCCTTTTTGGGGTGCGCCCGGCTCAAAGAAATGATACAATAGAGAAAAAGGCAAAGGAGAAGGCATATGGAGGAATGGATCAAGAAACTGCCCAAGGCGGAGCTTCACTGTCATCTGGACGGTTCCCTGTCCCTGGAGCTGTTGGCAAAGCTGGCCCGGGAGGAGGGCGTATTTGATGGTCAGGCGCAGCAGCTGCGCCGGCTGGCGACGGCGCCGGAGGACTGCCGCAGCCTGGAGCAGTATCTGAGCTGCTTTGACCTGCCGGTGGCCTGTATGCAGAGGGAGGCGGCGCTTGAGGCCTCCGCCAGGGAGCTGCTGAAGGAGGCCGCCGCCGAGGGGCTGATCTATCTGGAGGTGCGCTTTGCCCCCACCCTGCACTGCCGCCGGGGACTGAGCCTTGAGGCGGTGGTATTCAGCGTCCTTAAGGGGCTGGAAGAGGGGCGAAAGAAATATGGGGTGGAGTACAGCCTGATTCTCTGTATCATGCGCCATGAGGAGGAGGAGAAGGGCTTTGCAGTGCTGGAAACGGCGGAAAAATTTCTGGGGAAGGGTGTGGCGGCTTTGGATCTGGCCGGGGCTGAGGCGGCCTTTCCGGTGGAGCGGTTCGCCGCGGTTTTCCGGGCGGCAGCAGACCGGGGAATTCCCTTTACCATCCACGCCGGGGAGGCGGCGGGACCTGAGAGCGTAAAAAAAGCCCTGGAGCTGGGGGCGCGCCGTATCGGGCATGGGCTGGCCGCCGCAAAGGATCCGGGACTTATGCGGGAATTAGCCGCAAGAGAAATTGTGCTGGAGCTCTGCCCCAGCAGCAACCTGCAGACCAGGGCTGCAAAGAGCTGGGAGAGCTACCCCCTGAGAAAATTTCTGCAGGAGGGGATACCGGTGACGGTGAACACGGACAACCGGACGGTGACCGGAACCACCATGACCCGGGAGCTGTCCCTGGTGCAGCAAAAGCTGGGGCTGACCGCCCAGGAGATCCGCAGCCTCTGCCGCCAGGCTCTCCGGGGAAGCTTTGCCCCGGAGGAGACCAGGCGAAGGCTGCAGGAGCAGATGGAATAGCTTTATCGATTGGCCTCGCTCTCCATGACCACGTCCAGCAGGGCGTCGGGATTTAACAGCTCGATGCTGCCCCGGCGGGTGGAGATGATCCCGGCGTCGCTCCACTGCTTGAGGATGGTCGTCACCGTCTGGCGGGAAATGCCGGAGGAGGCGGCCAGGGCCTGCTGGGTCAGATTGATGCGTCGGGAGCGGCTTCTGGCGTTCACCGTAAATTTCAGGATTGTCATGGCCAGCCGCCCGTAGGTGTCCAGGTACATGGTTCCCACCCGGTGCTGGGCGTTATTGAAGAGCCGGTCCATGAGTTCGAGCATCAGCGTATGGCACACCGTGGGCTGGCTCCACACCAGCTCCCGGAAATAGGGGGAGGGAAGAGCCAGCAGACGGCAGGGCTCCAGGGCCAGGATAGTCAAGGGCTGCTCCCGCTCCGCCAGAATTCCCATTTCTCCAAAATAATCCCCCGCGTTGCGGATGCGCAGGGCGAAGGCCTTGGAACCGCTGTAGTAGACAGTCTCCGCCACGGAGCCCTTCTGAATCAGATAAAGGAAGTCCGGCTGGGCTTCCTTGTGGTAGATCACCGTGCCGCCCTCCACATCTTTAAGCTGGCAGATCTCTGCCAACTGCCGCAGAAGCGGAATTGGCAGAGAAGCCAGCAGAGAGGTGGTCTTAAAGAAGGCGGCTATTTTTGTAATTTGTTCGGAAGAATAAACTTCTTTCATCAAACACCCTTCTTCATTTTAGCTCAAGTTTTATCTCCAGATCAGGAAGTCCTAATTTTTCATAATGGCCTTGTCCCCCAGCTTAGCAATAGCATCCTTTTCCATCTCCTCCCAGGGCTTATACACACTCTGCATATCCGAGAAGAGGGAGACGCCTTGTTTTTTCAGGTAGAAATACCGGATAATGGTATATACCAGGGATACCCCGTAGAACACCACCATCAGGATGTAATGGCGGGCCTCCATGGTTCCGAACACGTACCAGCCCAGAATCAGACAGGCGGCGATGGAGATGGCGGTCAGGACACAGTTGAGCCAGTGGGGCGTCTTAATGCTGCGTCTGGCGTAGCTGTTGGGGTATTTATACTTGATGGTAAATACCGCCAGGAAGGACAGGGGCGTCAGGAAAAGGCCGGGGATGGAGGTGAGCTTCACCACGTCATCCAGATTGTAGCCGGATACAATGCTTATGATAGCCAGGATGGAGTTGAACCACAGGGATACCACCGGGGCTCCGTGCTGGTTCAGCTTGCTGATGGCCTTGGGGAACAGACCGTCCCGGGCCGCAGCGAAGGTGATTCTGGCAAACATCATCATGGCGGAGTTGATGCTGGTGACAACGGCCAGCAGGGCTCCTCCGGCGATGAAGAACAGGAACATGCCGTTGTTCATGAAGATCTTTGACACCTCAGCCAGGTTAGAGATACCGTACACGGCTTTCATGCCCCCCTGGGTTTCCACCACACCCACGGTGATATAGCCGATCAGGGCGTAGAAGATGGCGGTGAAGAGGGTGGAAATCAGATAGGCCATAGGGATATCCCGGCCGGGATTCTCGATTTCCTCCGCAGAGTACACCAGCACGTTGGCGCCGATCAGGGAGCCGTGCATGATGCCCATGCCTGCCCAGAGGGCGGAGAGCTGAACGGTATCCGTGATCATTTCCGTGATAGTCACTTCCGTGTGGCCCCAGCCCAGGCCCACATAGCAGCCCAGGGCAATGATCAGGACGGCCACGCAGATATTCTGCACTAAGGATGAGATGCGAAGTCCGAAGCAGGAAATAATGGTAAATACTACTACGGCTACGCTGGCGGAGACAACCTCCGGACAACTGGGAACAATGTACTTAAAGTAAGTGGAGAAGGTCAGCGCCATGGTGGCAATCTTCAGCACACCGATGGCCAGCTGGGTGAAGGCGTTGATGGCCCCCAGCACCGGATGGACCAGACGGCTTAAGTACATATAGGAGCCGCCGGTGGCCGGCAGGGAGATTCCCAGAATAATCTCAGGAATACTCTTGATAAATACAAACACTGCAGCCAGAATAAAGCCGATGATAATTCCATGACCACCCACGATTTTGATGGCGATCGGAGTGTTGGCGAAGATGCTGGCGCCGATGATACTTCCGATTCCCATAAGGATACAGGACCAAAATCCCATTTTTTCCTGCTTCATATAGTACACCTCTTTTCTTTTGTTTTTAATCCCCTCAATAGTTGCGAATAAATTTTTTCGGAAGGTTAACAGTTACTTGTTGAATGGTTAACAGCTGCTTCCCGGCTATGGGGACATCTAGTGGGTAACGCCCTTTCCGCTGCCCCCGATGATGATGGAATCATCTACCATGGGCTGCAGCCACAGCTCGCCGGGAGTGGACGGGATGTAGGGCATCAGCACATAGGAAGGATAGTCCTTGTCCCGGTAAATCTTGTAGTTGACGGTGTTCCAGCTGGGGATGGGTCCTAAGTGGGCCATCTTGCCCTGCCAAGCGCCTTTCTGGGGCTCAAAGGGATCAGAAGCCTTGATTTCCAGCTCGATGGCGGAGCCTGCGGGGAATACCATACCAATGGGATTTACCTCGATGACAAACTCGCGGATCTCATCGATGTTCTCCTCCACCTTCTTGGAGTAGTCATGAACCGGTCGGCCAATAAGGCTCTGCTCCTTGTCCAGGGCGTAGCTGGTCTTTAAGGACCCGCTGCGGCATACGGGCATCCGGGTTCCGCCGGGGGTGATCTGCCACAGCTTCACAATGATGTTGGCGTCCGGACGGTCGATCTTGGCGAACAGGTGCAGCTCGATGGGGCCGGTGAACTCGGTGGGCTGTCCCAGACGGTCCGTGCGGTAGGTGAGGCTCTCCACCTCTGTGGTGATCTGGGGCGGTCTGTGGGTGAAGGAATCCGGCTGCAGATTTCCCTCCACCACCGGCTCCCAGCGCAGCTGGCCGAAGGTGTGCAGATACAGCTTCTTCCAGTCGGTGCGGGCCAGAGGCCATTCGTGCTCGTAGCGGTAGCCGCGGCCGATGATATTCAGTTTCATGGGCGGCTCCTCGGTGATGCCGGTGTCCACGCCCTTCATCCAGTGATCGTACCAGCGGAGCATCTCCTCGTTCATGAACCGGTAGGGCAGCTCCATGCCGTTGTAGCCCTCCATAACGCCGCAGCG
>DVHU01000014.1 GCA_018711815.1 Candidatus Egerieimonas intestinavium | reverse complement strand
CAGGTTGAGAACCGCAACCAGACCCTGATGATCGCCCACAACGTCAACAAGGACGCTTCTCAGGATCCCATCGGCAAGTATTGGATCGAGGATCGTACCGATCCCATGAACCCCAAGGGTGCCAACTAATCCATCTTTTGGATCTCCGGAAGACCCCCGGCTTCGGCCGGGGGTCTTTTTTCATGGGGGGGAGAAGGGGCAGCGGGAAAAAACGCAGGAAAGTTCCCTGTTTTCGCAAAACGGTCTTGCGCCAGGTGGTATCATGGAAGCACAGGGCCGGCAGATCCCATGCTCTGTATCGGGGGCCGGCCAGAGCAAAGCCCATCCACGGAGAGGAGGCCCCTATGACGCTGTATCCCACAGAAATCACCCAGACGCTGCAGACCTTGGAACGGGCCGGAAACACAGGCTATTTGGTGGGGGACGCCGCCCGGCTCTCCCTGTTTGGCCTTCGGCCCTCTGTTTGGACCCTGGCTTCCAACGCTTCCCCGGAGACGTTGGCGGCGCTGTTTGCCCGGCCGCTGTCCCCGGACGGCTCCCTCCGATGGGAGGCCGGCGGCCAGCAGGTCCATCTGCGTTCCTACCGCCGGAAAGAGGACCTGTGGGCCGGCCGGGTATTCACCTGCGACGCTGTGGCCCTTTCCCTCCACGGCGCCGTCCTGGACCCCTTCCAGGGGCAGCAGGACATTCGGGCGCGCTCTATCCGCACCATTGCCGCCCCCATGGAAGTCTTCGCCCAGGATCCCCTGCAGATCCTCCGGGCCATTCGCAGAGCCGGGGAGACCGGCTACACACTGGAGCCCCAAACCCTGCGGGCGGCAAAAAAGCAGGCCAAAGCCCTGCGCCAGGCAGAGCCTCACCGGCTGCGGGAAGAAACGGAGGCCATCCTGCTGTCCCCCGGCGCCGGGGAAGGGCTGACTTTGCTGGGCCAGATCGACTGCCTGCCCGCCCTCATCGGCCTGAAAAGGGCCCGGGTGATGAAGCGGCGCCAGCTGCGCGCCTTTGCAGACCTGCGCCAGCACCTGGACGAGCTCCCCGCCGAACCCGCCCTTCGCTGGGCGATGTTCTATCTCTGCTTCCAAGGGGATCATATGCTGGAACTGGCCCGCCGCCTGCCCCACCAGGAGGAGACGCTGACCTTGGTGGAGGACGGGGAGCGGCTGCTGCCCCGGGTCAGTTTCCTGCGAAGCGAAGCCGCCCTCAAGGACTTTCTCGCCCGATATGGCCTGGCGCGCTACCAGCGCCTTCACCGCCTGGCCCGGGCCCAGGAATTGGTCCTGGGGGCCTCGGAGAAGGCCAGCCAGTCCAGGGAAGCCTGGCTGGCACACATCCTCTCGTCGGGGGAGCCCCTTTATGTGCAGGATCTTCCTCTCTCGGCAGAGGATCTGGTGCAGGAGCAGGCGGCGGACCCTTCCCGGGCCCAGGCGGTGTTGGAGATGCTGGCAGAATACGTCCACCGCTTTCCGGAAGCAAATCAACGGGAGACCCTCCTGGCGGTGGCCCGCACAGAACTGTCCGGCGGTCTGCGGACCGCCACACGCAAGCTGCGGTGGAAAAGAAAATAGGGGCATTTCCAGAAGTACGTCGGAAAAAGGAGCCGATTTGGCTCCTTTTTTTGTGAATAGCACAAAAAAGTCCTGGGATTTCACAAGCCAATGGGGATGGCCGCCTTTATAATGAAAATAGAGCATCGCCTCTCTTTTGAGGGGCGCTGCGCCCCGGGGAAGATCACAGGTGGGCGGGTTCCCCACCCTCCCCACCCAGAACGGAAAGGAGCGTGTCCCATGACAGAGGAACGATTCACAGACAAGGTCGCCATCGTCACCGGCGGTGCCGGCGGTATCGGCTTTGCCGTTGCCCAGCAGCTGCTGGAAGGCGGTGCAGCACAAGTGATCCTTCTGGATCAGGACCCCCAGGCGCTGGAGCGGGCAGCGGCAGCCCTCCACCACCCCCGCTGCGCTGTGATGACGGCAGATGTGACCCAGGAGGACCAGGTTCACCGTGGGGTCACAGCTGTCCTGAACCAGTACGGGCGGGTGGACTTGCTGGCCAATATGGCCGGGATCCCCGGGCCCAGCGCCCGGGTGGAGGACTATCCCTTCCAGGAATTCCAGCGGGTCTATGCCGTCAATGTATTCGGCACCTTCCTGATGATGAAGCACTGCCTGCCCTCCATGGCAGCGCACGGGCAAGGCGCCATCGTCAACACCTGTTCCTGCTCTGGGATGCGGGGATACCAGCTGGAGATCGGCTACGGCTCCAGTAAATTCGCCGTGTTGGGCATGACCATGAACGCCGCCAACGAGAACGGCGGCAACGGTGTGCGGATCAACTGTGTCTCCCCCGGCTGGGTGGACACCGGGATGCTGGACAGCATCCTGGCCCAGTACGCCCAGTCAGGGGGCGGATACACCAAGCAGACCCTGCGCAACGGCACCATGGACAGGCCCAGCACCCCGGAGGAGGTGGCCAATGTGGTGACCTTCCTGCTTTCTGACCAGGCCCGCTACGTCAATGGCGCAAACTTTGTCTGCGACGGCGGGAAAACGCTGGGCTGACTCCGCCGAAAAAAAAGTACTATTTCCCCCCAAACGGGAAACCCTATCCTCGGTGCGGCAGGCAGCGTCCCTGGGAAAAACGGCCCTACACCAATCTGTAACTGAGAAAAGAGGTGCGAGCAAACGATGGGAAAAACTCGGAAATATGATTACTCTCTCATGTTCATCACCCTGGGCATTGTCGTTTTCCTGGCGGCGATCATCGCCATGAACGGAGAGACAGCCCCCGACTTCATCAACAACCTGCTGCTGACCATTTATAAGAGCCCTGTGGGTCTCTTCATCCTGGTCTTCACACTGTTCTGCCTGTTCTGGGTCCTGTGGATCGGCTTCAGCAAGTACGGCAACATTCGCCTGGGCCACGGCAAACCGGAATACAGCAACTTCCAATACATCTCCATGAACATCTGCGCCGGCTTAGGTGCCACCGCGCTGATCTACTCCTTCATTGAATGGACCTTCTACTACTCCACCCCCGCCCTGGGCATGGAGCCCTACAGCGCCCAGGCCATGGAGTGGGCCACCGCCTACAACATCTTCCACTGGGGCCTGTGCATGTGGGCCACCAACACCATGGCAGCCATCCCCATGGCCTATGCCTACTACGTCAGGAAGGTCCCCTCCCTGCGCATCAGTGCCGTGGCCGCCGCCATGCTGGGAGACAAGCTCCACAGCAGGGTCCTCTCCAAGCTGGTAGACTACCTCATGGCAGTGTGTACTTGCGGCGGCATTTGTGTTACGCTGGGATTGGGGGTGCCCCTGGTGTCCAACGGGCTGGGGAAGATTTTTGGCTTCACCCCCAACTTCGGCATCAATGTGCTGTGCTGCATCGGGGTGGCCGGCCTATATACCCTCAGCTCCTGGTTCGGCCTGGCCAAGGGCATGAAGATCATCAGTTCCCTGAACATGTATATGGCCATTGGCCTGATCATCGTTCTGGTGGTCACCGGCCCTACCAGCTTTATCTTTGACAACCTCATCAACTCCACCGGCCTGATGCTCAACAACTTCATCCGCATGGCCCTGTGGACCGATCCCATCGGCGGGAGCACCTTCCCCCAGGACTGGACCATTTTCTACTGGTGCTTTGGCTGGGCCTTTGCCTCCTTGGTGGCCATCTTTATGACCCAGATCTCCCGGGGGCGGAAGCTGCGGGAGATGATCGTGTGCCTGACCATCGGCGGCCCTGCCGGTTGTCTGCTCTTCTTCGGCCTGGACGGCGGCTACTCCATGCACATGCAGCTCACCGGCGAACTGGACGTGACCGGCCTGGTGAACACCCAGGGAACCGCTGAGGCGGTGACCTCCATCCTGGAGCACGCCGGCTTCGGCGTCGTGGGGCTGATCGTATTCGTTATCATCACCTGGCTGTTCACTGCCACCACACTGGACTCCGCCGCCTTCAGCCTGTCCTCGGCGGCCACGCCGCGGCTGAAGGAAGGGGAAAACACCTCGCCGGTGCTCCGGCTCTACTGGTGCATCGTGCTGGCTCTGCTCCCCATGGCGATGATCTATATCGACGCCCCCTTGAGCTCCCTGCAGACCTTGGTGGTCATTCTGGCTACGCCGTTCGTGGTGATCTATGGCCTGATGGTCTGGAAGACCACCCGATGGATGAAGGAGGACTACCCCAGAATGATCGATGGCCGTCTGCCAGAGGATATGCTGCCGGAGGAGATCCAGGAGGCAGAAGCCAAGGGCCTGATGGTACCCAAACGACAATCATAATCGCAAAACCTTTCCCCGCTGGCGAGACCACGTACCTGCGGGAAACGCGCGGGCGGCAGGGCTGCCCGCGCGTTTTTCCCACAGTCCCCCTCGCAGAAACGGGCAGCGCACCCCATCGACAGGAGGAAAACGATGTTCACCGCAACTCCTTTGGAACAAAAACTTCTGTACGAAAAAGACTTCCCCATCCAAATCAGCCTCATGACGATCCAGGAGTATCCCCTGCATTTCCACCGAGATCTGGAGATCCTGTATGTTCTGCGCGGCACCATCCAGCTGAAAAACGGGAGCTGCCTATATTCCCTGGGCCCCGGAAGCATTTTTGCCTGCAACAAGAACGAGGTCCACGGCATCTTCTCCCCTTCGGAGGATAACGTGGTGGCGTTTTTCCATCTGCAGGGCGAGGTCCTGTCTCTTCATTTCCCCGAGCTGCTCACCCCAGGCGGCTGCTGCCTTCGCACCTTGAGCGAAGACCCCCGGGACCCCACCTACAACTACCTGCAGAAGCAGCTGCTCCTGTGCATCTACTACTGGCTGAAAAAGGCCTTCGGCTACAAGGCCATCATCACCAACCTATTGGAGGAACTGCTCCCTTACCTCAATGACAATTTCAACTACTGGATCTTCAACGAAAGGCAGGAGGTCTACTGGAAGGACAAGCCTGCTTTGGAAAAGAACCGCCTGCGCAACGTCATCCGGTATGTCTACGCCCACTTTGACAAAAAGCTCACCTTGGACGATTTGAGCTATCAATTGGCCCTGGACCCCTACTACCTGTCCCACCTGGTGAAAAAGGATCTGGGCATCTCCTTTCGGGAGCTGGTGATGTTTGCCCGGGTGGAAATGGCGGACCAGCTGCTTTTGGGCACCAACTTGAACATGACCGAGATCCGCCGCCGGGTGGCCATCTCCACCACAGATTACTTTGAGAAGCATTTCCGCCGCTGGTACCACTGTTCCCCGGAGGAATACCGGGCCAAATACCAGGCTCACACCATCCTCCACGCGCCTGTACGCGCTCGTTTCACCGACCAAGCCCAGGTCCTGTCCCTGACGAAGCAGGCCGCGAAAGAGCTGTCCCTGCTGCTGCCTGAGGTGACCTCCCTGTCTGAATCCATTGTCATCTCCCTCAGCGCATCCCCCTTCGGCCAAGCGCAGGGCGCCCTCCCCCTCTGGGCCCACGGTGCATGGACCCGGCTGGACCGGCTGGACTACCCCCACAAGCCCTCCTGCCGGCGCCGGGAAGCGGAGCCGCCCCCAGACCCTTCCAACTATCTCTGGGATTCTGTCGCCGCCCCGGTGTGCCTGCTTGCCGGCAGCCTGCACCACTGGAGGCCGGGGCAGGCCCCTCAGCTCAGCCGCCATCAGGACCCCTGGAACGCCCACCGGCTTCTCTGTGGCCAAAGAGGGCTGTTTACCGGGCAGGGGCTGGTAAAACCCGCTTATTTTGCCCACTGGATCCTTGCCCGTCTCTCCGGCGGGATCCTCTACCGCAACTCCCGGACCACTGCCTTTTACCATCCGGAGAGCGGACGGTTTTCTGCCATTTTCCTCCACTATGACGACGCTCTGCTGGATGCCTTCCTTGCCCCGGAGCTGGCGTGGTCCCAGGCCGCCCAGCTGCTGGACAGCTTTGCCGGAGAGCGGGAGATCCTGCTGAAGCTGGAGGACGTGCCGCCGGGGATCTATCTTCTGCGAGAGCTGTCCATGAGCCACGCCAGAAGTCTCTTCTCCTATCTGAGCAAGCACAACGCCATAGACCGCCGGCTGACCCCGGAAGAGGAGGAACTGGCCGGATACTTCTCCGCCCCCGCCCTCAAGGAAGAGACCGTAACTGTCTCCGGCGCCTTTTCGCGGCGGATCTGCTTGGAGGGGACCTCTTTCTGCGCCCTTACTCTGGAAAGAACGCAAGCTAATCCCCCACAATAACATGCAAATCTCCAAAAAGGCAGTAAAATAAAATCAGAAAGGCTGCCAAAGCCTCTTTCCCAAGTTCTTAGCGATATACACTGGAAGGAGTGAGTATCATGATGACCGAACGAGTACAACGCTTAAAGGATCGCTTTTTGGAGGCAAAACCCACCATTACCGCAGAACGGATCCTTCTAGCCACGGAAGGATACAAGAAGTATGCCGGAGACGCCATTCCCATTTTCCGGGCGGAGGTGTTTGCCTACGTGATGGAGCGGATCCAGGTCCACATCCGGGAGGACGAGCTCATCGTGGGCGCCATGTCCAGCGCCACGCGGGCCGCCCTGGTGTTCCCGGAATACCAGGCCACCGACTGGCTCATCTCCGAGATGGACCAATTCGCCACCCGTCCCCGAGACAAGATGTACGTCAGCGACCAGGACAAGGAGCAGATCATCGCCTGCCTGAAGGACTACTGGCGCGGGAAATCCCTCTTCGACGAAGTGGGCTCCCTTCTGCCGGAAGACGCCGCTTACGCCCTGGAGCACGAGCTGATCAGTGTGGGGACCCGGCGGGCCCCCTCTACAGAGACTGTGCCGAACTACCGCAAACTGCTGGCCGTGGGGCTGGAAGGCATCATCCAGGAGTGCCAGGAAAAGCTGGCCACGGTCCGGGGAGAAAACAAGGAACTCCAGGAAAAGGTCAACTTCTGGAAGGCCGGTATCATCGCCTGCCGGGCGGTGATCCGTCTGGCAGAGCGGTATGCCCAACGGGCAGATGAACTGGCGGACCAGGAGCAGGACCCCAAACGGCAGGCAGAGCTGCGCACCATCGCGGAGAACTGCCGCACCGTCCCCGCCCGTTCCCCGCAGAATTTTTACCAGGCGCTTCAGGCCATCTGGTTCATCCACCTGGCGTTCCACATCGAGACCCCTGCGCACGCCTGCAGCTTCGGCCGCTTTGACCAGATCACCTATCCCTATCTCCAGAAGGAGGAGCGGGAGGGCTGCCTGGACCGCCAGGCCGCCCAGGAAGTCCTGGAATGCTTCTTCCTCAAATGCAACGAGCTGATCAAGATCCGGGACCGCTGGACTGCCACCGCCTTCGCAGGCTTTCCCATGTGGGCCATCCTGATGGTGGGCGGCCAGGATATCTATGGCGCGGATGCCACCAACGAAGTCTCGTACATGTGCCTTACGGCAGGGGAAGACGTGCAGACCGCCCAGCCGGTTCTGGCCATGCGGGTGCACAAAGGTACGCCAGATCCCCTGATGCGGCAGGCCTGCAAGATGATCCAGGCCGGCCTGGCCACCCCCGGCTTTTTCAACGATGACGTGGCCATTCCCATTGTACTGTCCAAGGGGGGCAGCCGAGAGGAGGCCCTGGACTGGAACATCGTGGGCTGCACACAGCCTCATCCCGGCGGCGGCGGCTCCGACGGCACCCCGGACGGCGGCTACGTGAACCTGGGGAAGGTGCTGGAATTGGTCCTCCACAACGGGGTGGACCCCGCCACCGGCAAGCAGGTGGGGCTGGCCACCGGCGACCCCGCCTCCTTCCGCCAGAAGGAGGACATCATGGCCGCCTGCAAGAAGCAGATCGAGTATTTCTATCAGATGATCATCAAAAACTTCAACATCGTGCAATCTGCGCACATGGTGCGCCTGCCGCTGATCTTTGCCTCTGTGGTGATGGACGGCTGTGTGGAAAACGGCAAATCCGTACAGGAGGGCGGCACCAAGCACAACTCCGTGGGCCTGTTTGCCACAGGTCCGGCCAATGTGGCCGATTCCATCGTGGCCATCGAGGATCTGGTGTTCAAGGAAAAAGCCATGACCTTGCCGGAACTGATCGCCATCCTGGACAAAAACTTCCAGGGGGAAGAGCCTCTGCGCCAGCGCCTGCTGAACAACTCCGCCAAGGTGGGCAACGACGATCCCTACGTAGACGGCATTGAACGGGAGATCCTGGGCTATTGCGTGGATGCCACCCAGCCCTATCGGGATGCACGGGGGGGACGGTTTGACTTTACCCTGATGTCCCAGACCATGAACGTGGTCCAAGGCGCCGTGGTGGGCGCCCTGCCCGACGGCCGCCTGGCAGGGGAGCCGGTCAATGACAATGCCTCCCCCATGATGGGCCGGGATGTGAACGGCCCCACCGCCACCATCCGCTCCATCGCCTCTCTGGATCAGACCCGTTTCTGGGACGGCGCCCTGTTCAATCTGCGCTTTGACCCCCGGGGGATCGAAGGCGAAAAGGGCCTGAAAACCATTGAAACGGTGATCAAGACCTATTTCCAAGAGGGCGGCCAGCACATTCAGATCAATGTGGTCAACGACGAAACCCTGCGAGACGCCCAGCGCCACCCCGAACGCCACCGGGGGCTGCTGGTCCGGGTGGCGGGCTACATGGCCTACTTCACGGAACTGGATCAAGTCGTGCAGGAAGCCATCATCAACCGGACGCCTCATCTGGATCCCACCCGAGGCTGCGGCTGCGGCTGCGGAGCCTGAGCCATGGCGGGAACACAGGCACGCACCGCTCTGGTGGGCAGTATCCAGCGCTTTTCCACCGAGGACGGCCCGGGGATCCGCACCACCGTCTTTCTCAAGGGCTGTCCCCTGCGCTGTCAATGGTGCCACAACCCGGAACTCATCGCCTTCTCCCAGGAGCTGATCCAGAACCCCAGCCGATGCGTAGCCTGCGGCGCATGTGTCCAGGCCTGCCCCCAGGAATGTCTCTCGTTCCATCAGGAGGCACTGACCATTCAGCGCTCCGCCTGCACCCTGTGTCTCTCCTGCACCAGGGTCTGTTATGCCAAAGCCCTTCGCCCTGTGGCGGAAGCTATGACGCCGGAAGAGGTGATCCAGGTGGTGGCGCGGGACAAGACCTTTTATGGCCAGGAGGGGGGCATGACCATCAGCGGCGGGGAACTGCTCTCCCACGGAGACTTCGTCCTGGCCTTGCTGGAGGAGAGCCGGCAGCGGGAGATCGCCGTCTGCCTGGACACCTCCGGGTTCGGCGAGCAGGCTCTGCTGCTGCGTCTGGCCCAGGATCCCATCGTTTCCCACATCCTCTTTGACATCAAGCATTTGGATGAGGACCGCCACCGGGAATACACCGGCGTTTCCAACCGACCCATCCTTGACAATCTGGCCGCCCTGGCAGCCATTCCCTCTGTGCGGGACAAAGTCCTCCTTCGCATGCCCCTTATCCGGGGGGTCAATGACGGGCTGGAGGACGCGGAAGCCGCCAAAGCCTTGTATCAGACCCTGGGCCTGTCCCGGGTGACCCTCATCGCTTACCACACACTGGGTTTGGCCAAGAGCCGGAACATCGGCCAGGAACCGGTCTCCTTCGCCCCGCCGGAGCAAGCCCGCGCCTTGGCATTCCAGCAATGCCTGGAAAGCGCCGGCATGACGGTGGAGACCCTGGGGGACTTCGCTCCCTCCTTATAACATCACTGCCACACACTCTCCCTGTTTCCCTCAAAGGGCAGGCTTCCCGGGCGCCACCGGGAAGCCTCCTTTGGGGGAGATTCCCCTTCAGGGAGACCGCCTCTTGGCTGCCGTCCGGATCCCCGGCAGCACAGCGGGGAAAGGAGATCCTTCTATGGAAGCCTTCGGTCCACTTAGTCTACTTCCAGTGGCGGTGGTCATCCTTTTGGCCCTTCTCACCCGCCGGGCCGCTCTGGCACTTATCACGGGGACGCTGGTGGGGCTGCTGCTCCTCCACGGCCTGGAGTTTCCCCAGGCTGGCATCGCACTGCTCTACGACGTGCTGTCCAGTGACCTGGCCATCTGGTGCGTAGTGGTGGGCAGCCTGTTTGGGGGGCTCACCACCCTTTTTCGCGCTTCCGGCGGCGTCAACGGCTTCTCTGCTTTCACCGAGCCCCTGTGTTCCAACGGCCGGCGAACGCTTCTGGCCACCTGGCTGATGGGCGTGGTGCTGTTCATCGATGACTGGCTGTGCCTCCTCACCACAGGCACCGCCATGGGCCCTGCCGCTGACCGCAACCGAGTCCCCAGAGAGAAGCTGGCCCTTCTCATCACTGTCACCGGGGCCTCCATTGGGACCTTGGTCCCCGTCTCCTCCTGGGGAATGTTCATGTCCGGACAACTGGTTTCCGTGGGTCTGGCTTCCGCTCAGGAGAGTTTCTCTGCCTATCTCTCCCTTCTGCCCGTGCTCTTTTATCCCATCCTGGCCCTGCTCTGCGGCCTGCTGTGGGCGGCAGGCATTCTGCCTATGGCGGGGCCTATGCGCCGGGCAGTCCCGCGGGAGGCAGCTGGAGCGCCCTGCCATCCCGCTGGCAAAGGGGAGAAAGCCGCCGCGCTGAATTTTCTTCTTCCCATTGCCCTCATCACCCTCCTGACCATTGTGACCCACGACATCCTGTATGGCCTGTTTGCCTGCCTGCTTCTGTGCGCAGTTCTCTACCTGCCCCAGCGGAAACTGTCCCCCCGGCAGTACTTAGACCTCTTGCTGGCCGGTTCCCAGGAGATGCTGGGCCTGCTTCTGATCATCTTAAGCGCCTTTGCCCTCCGGGACGTCAATGCCCAACTGGGGATGCCGGACTTCGTCATCTCCCTTGTCAAAGGGGGCATACCCCCGGCATTTCTGCCCGGGGCGGCCTTTGCAGTGGTGACGCTGTTGGGATTCGCGGCAGGAAACTTCTGGGGGATCTGTGCCATTGCCTTTCCGGTGATCCTCCCTGTCGCGCAGGCGCTGGGAGCTGATTTGACCCTCACTGCCGGCGCCATCATCTCTGCCACCGTGGCCAGCAGCAACCTCTGCTTCTTCGGCTCCGAGGTTCTGGTGGCCTGCAAAGCAACGCAGGTGAACAACATTCGCTACGCGCAAACCGCCCTGCCCCTGCTGCTGCTCCCAGTCTTTTTGACCCTGCTTTGCTACTTGGCAGCGGGAAAACTATGGGGTTGATCCTTCTCTTGCACTGCCATCGCTGTCCGCCGAAGGCGGACAGCAGGGGCCCGTCCCCGCCGGGACGGGCCCCTGCTGTGGATGGGGACGGGGGCGGGGAAAGGCCCCCGCCCCCGTGGGAACTCCGTGGGAAAACCGTGGGAAAAAGGGCGGGTTTCCCTTGGGGGCGAAGGAGTGGACCCTGAAGAAGGTTCTGAGCCTGGTGCTCTGCGTGGCTATGCTGCTGTCTGTCATGGTCATGGGCACTGGGGCGGTGACCCTCACCGACTCGGAAGACATCTCCCCTCAGTATCGCGAGGCGGCAGAAGTTCTGACCGGTATGGGCATCATCAACGGCTATGAAGACGACTCCTTCAAGCCGCAGCAGTCCATCACTCGTGCCGAGGTGGCCGCGATGATCTATCGCGTGGCAACCGGCGACGTGGAGGACGAGAAGGCCGACATCAATGCCGGCGCTAAGATTTTCACTGACGTGGACCCTGACGACTGGTACGCTGGTTACGTCAACTACTGCGGTGACGCAGAGTACATCAAGGGCTTCGAAGATGACTCCTTCCGGGCCGATGAGAACGTCACTGGTTATCAGGTTCTGGCCATGATCCTGCGTGCTGTGGGTTATGACAAGAACAACGAGTTCACCGGCACAAACTGGACCATCAACGTGGCTTCCACCGCTGCTGAGGTCGGCATGCTGAAGAACGTAGACAGCTCTGTAAACCTGTCTGCTGAAGCGCCCCGTGAACTGGTGGCCGAGTTCATCTTCCAGGCAGTTCGTCCCGTGGCTGAAGACAGCCAGACTCAGCTGGTTCACTGGTCTCCCGCTGCCGGCGACTATCGTCCTGATAACGCCTGGAACCCTGAGTCCCTGGGTGAGAAGGTCTTTAACCTGGATGTGGAAAACGACGCCGATATGTGGGGCCGTCCTAACATCGAGTGGTTCAACGATAAGACCGATGATGTATACGCTGCCATTGAGATCGATCCTGTCGCCACCTACACCACCGCTGTGAACGACTGCGATGTGTATGAGGACACCGGCATTTCTGGCCAGGTGGAGACCTATGTCAATGGTCAGGATACCATCTATGACATCAACAAGACCGCTACCAAGGAGAGCATTGGTGCCCAGGGTCAGCTGGTGGAGGTCTATGACTACACCACTGTGGATGGCAAGGACGCTACCCGTATCGTGGCTATCGACACCTTCCTGGCTCAGGTCACCGACGTGGAGGCTGCCCGCTATGACGCCAACGGCCACCTGGCCACCGAGGCTACTCTGACCCTGTCCGTCTATGATGCCGCCACTCCCACCTCTGTGGAGTTGGAGAACGGTTCTACCGACTGGACCTATGCGGTTGGTGACATGCTCCTGGTGAACGCCTATACAAACCTTGATACCGACAAGGTCATCAACACTGGTGAGGCCGAGCAGGTTGGTGATGAGGCGCAGTATGTGGAAATCGTCTCTGCCGCCGAGTCCTTTGTGGGCGCGCAGACCAGAATCCACTCTAGTGCTAACTATCACACCGTCAACGGCACCGATTATCCCGATGCTGTCAAGTTCATCCGCGATGACGCTGGCACCACTGAGGACTACAACTTCAACTGGTGGCAGGATCAGTACGGCAACCTGATTGGTGTGACCGGCATCACCTCCAACTATGCCGTGTTGAAGGACATGATCTGGATTCAGGGCACCCCCGGCTATGCCCAGGCAACCCTGGTCTACATGGATGGCACCGAGGCCACTGTTACCGTGGACTCTATCGACGAGTTTGGTGCGTCCGATTGGGAGAGCCTCAAGAATGGCACCGATACCACTCCCAGCCTGTCCGATGGCCGCACTGATTTCGGCCTGGTCTCCACTGACTCCAGCCTGAACGGTATTTATGACGGCTACGCTATGTACCGCGTGGACACCAACAGCGACGGTTCCGTGAATCTGGAAGGCACTGAGGTCTATCCCAATGCTGAGTCTCTGCACATCGAGTATGCCGACGATGTCACTCTGAACATCAACGCCAGCGCTATCCTGGATGTTGATGCTGGTGTCGTTAAGACTCATGTGAGCAACTCCACCCAGTTCCTGCTGAAGAACGGTGACACTTACACCGCTTACACTGGCACGGCTAACCTGCCTGACTTCAACTGGGAGACCGTCGAGGTTTTCTATGATGACGAAGATGACGACAATGTGGCCGACTATGTCTACATCAAGAGTTATAGCGATGTCCACGGTATGTATGTCTTTGCTACCAGCGCTTCCAGTTACATTGACGTGCCCAGCCGCAACGTTGTGACCCTGGAGGATGTGTATGTGGATGGTGAGCTGACTGAGGTTACCACCACCCGTACCATTGCTGACGAGATGATTCGCAACCTGGGCAAGCTGTACTATGCTACCTGGCAGGATAACCATGATGCTGGTAATTATGGACAGCTGATTGACGTTACCCTGGTGAGCGAGTTCAATGACAATGATGTTCAGGTTCTGTTTGGCGGCATTGCCAACTACCTGAACGAGAACATTGACAACAACTTTGCCTATGTGAACGGCACCCTGATCGTCAATGATAGCCTGTCCTACAACGTGGGCTCTACCGTGGAGGTCATCTACACCAACGATGATGTGACCTACACGATGAACCTGGCTGATGTCGTGAAGGCTATGAAGGACGGCGCTCACTACGGCCTCTGGATTGTGGGCAACCGTTATGATAATGCGGTTACCGTCTATGCTGGCACTGAGCTGGAAGAAGAGAATGACATTCGTGTGCAGGGTGATGAGGGCCTGATCGTGCCCAAGTCCGATGAGATCACTAACAACACCTATAACGTTAAGATTAATGACAAGAATGCAGACGGAACCCTGGATCTGACCGTAGATATGCTGGCCAGCAGCGAGTATGCTTTCTTCACGGTTGAGAGCTCTGAAGGAACATTCGATGGTCAGACTGCGTATAAGGATGAGGTTACCCTGCCTGATGTGAAGGCTGGCACCACTTATACTGTTACTGTGTATACCGAGTGTGACAACCGCGACCCTGCTGCTGACTGCTCTGCTGAAGTGTGGACCATCAATGTGGAAGGCTGGAACATTATCAGCGACGTGGTCACCGACATTATGCGTGGTGACGGGTCTGCCACCATCGGTAACAGCCCCTATGATGTGTACTACAGCTTCGATGCAGCTGTGAGCGCCGCTAAAACGCTGAATGCCGGCGATGCCAAGAACCTGGTCTTCACGGTGGACAACACCGAAGTGTGCGATTCCAACAATACTGGTTGGGAACCCAAGGTGCACGTCTTTACGGGCAGCGCCACCAGAAATGAGGCTCAGTTTGACGAGCACGCCCAGATTGTCACTGCTAATACCGTTAACATTGAGCATGTTAATGCTGGGACTGACCTGGTCGTGATGAGCTTCGTGCCCCATGGTTATGCCGGTGGCGACGCTGTCTACTTCGCCTTCTACGTAGAGAAGTAATTTCTCTCACCCCCAATAACGTTCCCCAACGTTCCCACCCCCGAGCCCTCACCGGCTCGGGGGTGGTTTTTCCGCAAACAACACAAATCGCCCTCCCAGGTTTCTTCCTGGGAGGGCGATTCCCTATTTCAAAACACCGCCTGCCGCTGCTCTGGGGAGATGAACCGGAACCCGACCCGCGGCCGGTAGTTCTCCTCCCACACCCGCACAGCCCAGGTAGGGGAGAGCAAGGTGACCTTCTCCCCCTGGGCGGCCAGCCAGCCCCAGAAGGCGGGCCCCAGCACCGCCGGGGCGGTCACCGTAAACCCGTCGCGCACCGGGACCAGGGTGACCTCCCTGCCCCAGCG
>DVHU01000013.1 GCA_018711815.1 Candidatus Egerieimonas intestinavium | reverse complement strand
CACAACGGCAAGGTAGAGCGCAGCCACAGGAAGGATAACGAGCGGTTCTATGCCACGCATCTCTTTTATTCCTTTGAGGACTTTGCAAGGCAGCTAAAGGTCTATAACCGCAGGGATTATAACAACTTCCCTATGCGGCCACTGGGATGGAGAACACCTAATGAGGTACTCCGGGATTATTTACGGTCAGTGTAACAAATGTTTGACAAACCTACAAAATTCACGCAAGGAGCCTTGAGCGCTTATCGTATTATTGTTCCACGTTACTGTCAAGCAGCTGCTCAAAAAAGAGATAGCAGGAAGCGAAAAGAAATGATACAATAAAACCGTTACCGCCCCTAGACAGGTAAAGGAAGGGGGTGAAAGCAATGGAATTTGTACTATCTTTTATTGTCGCTGTCGCGGCTGGTGTGGTTTGCCACCTCATCATCAAATGGTTAGACGGCGACGAATAGTCGGTAACTAGCCTGTGGCGATAAGCCCTGCCACTCCTAAAAAGGGAATAGAAAAGCCTCGGTGCTGGAACACCGGGGCTTTTCGTTGTCGTCCGCAATGGACTTGTACTATCTTTTTGCCTACAGGCATTATAGCATATGCAAATCTAAAAAGCAATATGCCCGGATAGGGAATGCCGCATTTTTACAGTTCACTAATTTTTCCCCTAATTTTAAACATTTCCTAAGATTTTGCTTCGCTTTTTCCACCCCTTTCTGCCTTATACTCACTTACAGAAAAAGCGATACAAGGAGGCCGCACATGAAAAAATTTTTAAAGCATTGCAACAGAGGGCTTCTGCTGTCACTGGCAGTCCTTCTGGGGCTGATCATCTATCTGAAGATCGACGGCATACGATTTGAGGACGCCAAGCCTGACATTGAATCCACCGTCACCGATTATCTGGCGGAGGTTAAGAAAACGAACCTGGCGGATACAAAAGAAAAAATTTCCCTGGGGCACTCTCTGCTGGGCCGCTACTGGAGTCCCCACGCCCTCACCAGCGGAACCTACTACGGGCAGGAGAAGGATTCCATGGAAGCGTACTTAAACTCCCTGGCCAGCCAGGGGGATCTGACCCAAGTGACCGATTACGTGGATGTGATCCGGGATATCCAGGTGTCTAAATTCGGCCCGGGCTGCGCCAAGGCGGTGGTCAGCTACGATGCCAGCCTGACTCTGGCCGAGCCGGATACCAATTACCTGATCCTGGGCCTGCAGAGCGACTATTATTTTGACTACTACACCGCTTCCGCCCAGACGGAATCTCCCCAGCTGAACCGCTCCCTGATGGTGACCTTCTACCTGCAGGAGACGGAGGGCCAGTGGCAGATCATCGGCATTTCTGCCGAAAACGCGGAAGAATAGGAGGATATTATGGCAACGGCAATTCAATTAGAGCATGTGAGTAAATATTTCGGCAAACGCAAGGTGGTGGACGACTTAAGCTTTACCACCCAAACCGGGGAGGTCTTCGGCTTCCTGGGGCCCAATGGTGCAGGTAAAACCACCACCATCAAGATGCTGGTGGGCCTCATCGGCATCGACGAGGGCAGCATCTCTGTCTGCGGCAGCGACGTGACCAAGGATTTCGAGAAGGCCCTGGCCAACGTGGGCGGCATCGTGGAAAATCCTGAGATGTACCGCTATATGACCGGATACCAGAACCTAAAGCAGTACGCCCGCATGAGAAAGGGCGTCACCCAGGCGCGCATCGATGAGGTGGTGGAGCTGGTGGGCCTCTCCAACCGTATCCACGAGAAGGTCTCCAAATATTCTCTGGGTATGCGCCAGCGGTTGGGGGTGGCCCAGGCTCTCCTGCACCACCCCAAGGTTCTGGTTCTGGATGAGCCCACCAACGGCCTGGACCCGGCAGGAATTCGCCAGCTGAGAGATATTCTCCGAAACCTGGCCCACACCGAAGACATCTGCGTGCTGGTGTCCAGCCATCTGATGAGTGAGATGCAGCTCATGTGCGACCGGGTAGCCATCCTGGTGAAGGGGAAACTAATCCAGACCACCACCGTAGAGGAGCTGGTCAACGCCGTTGGCGGCGGTAAGGGCCGTTATCGCTACCACATCAGCGACGCGGAGACAGCCTCCGTGCTGCTGGCGGGAAATGCTTCCGTGAAGCTCTCTCCGGTAGACAGCGAGCATATGGAACTGCAGCTTTTGGAGGGGGCCGACGAAAATACCCTGGCCCAGATCAACCGGCTGCTGATCTCCCAGGGCGTGGAGCTCTACACCGCCGCACCTGTGGAAACCCAGCGTCTGGAGGACGCATTTATCGAACTGACAAAGGGGGACGCGCAAATTGCTTAAACTGATTCAAAACGAATGGATTAAAATATTTTCTAAGATCAGCACCTACGTGCTGCTGGCTCTGACTCTGGCCATGACTGTGGGATTTTCTCTGCTGGCCCACTTTGTGGGCGCCTATGAGCCTTACACCTACACCTATGACAAATACGACCTGAACAATGAGATCGCCTACCTGGAGAGCAGCAAGCCCGAGGGCTATGAGGTCCAGGTGATGATGTACCAGTTTATGCTGGACAACGGCGACTCCTGGGAGATGGGCGGCTGGGAGGTTCAGGCCCTGAATGATATTTTCCCTGCCCTGCAGAATCCCCTGGTATACCAGGCGGATACCTTAAGCCCTGAGGAAAAATCCTCCCTGGAGGAGCGATTCACCTCCCTGACCAAGGCTGTGTCCGATCACGACTTTAAATCCTTCGCCTCCCTGTGGCTTGAGGAGATCGCCTCAGGAACAGACTCTGACCGGGTGAAGGAGGCCAAGAGCTTCCCCTATCAGTTTATGCTGGACAATAACTTGGAGCCCTCCAGCGACTCCTGGAAAATCGACGCCGCCCAGGAGCTGGGAAATGCTATGCTGACGCTGTCCTCCCTGGAGGATCAGCAGGATCAGGGCATCTATATCCCCGAGGCCTCCCTGCAGGACGCCCAGGATCAGCTGACCCTGTCCCAGTACCGGCTGGAGCACGAGATAGCCAACTACATGGATGAGCAGGGCAGAACCGGCAGCTTCTACTGGAGCATCTTCCTGGACGCCGCCTCTCTGCTGACCTTCATCAGCGTGGTGATGATCGTCATCGCCGGCGGCTCAGTGGCCAACGAGTTTTCCACGGGCACCATCAAGTTCCTGCTGATCAACCCGGTAAAGCGCAGCAAGATCATTATCAGTAAATTCCTGGCCCTGCTTCTTCTGGGAGCGGCCATGATCCTAGGCATGTTCGTGGTCAACGGCCTCTTTAACCTGATTCTCTTCCGCGACGGCTTCGGCGTTCCGCTCCTGACCGTCTCCGAGGGTGTGGTGCACGAGGGAAGCGCCCTTTTGTACACCCTGACCCAGTACGCCCTCAACGGAATCACCATGATTGCCATGACCGCCCTGGCCTTCATGATCTCTTCCCTGATGCGCAGCTCCGCCGTAGCCATCGGCATCGGCGTGGCTTCCCTCCTGGGCGGCACTATGATTTCCTCCATGCTGGCCCAGTACGGCTTCGATTGGGGACGCTACCTGATTTTCTCTAACCTGAACTTAGGCAGCATCGCCAACAACTACGGCATGTATCCCCATCAGACCCTGGGCTTCGCCGTGGGCGTACTGGCCGTATATATGATTCTCTTCCTCTTCATTGCCTACGACGGCTTCACCCGAAGGGAAGTTTAACACGCAGAATGTTTTCTCATCGGTCAATCCAAAGGACTTTCCTGTGAGAGAAAAAGCAAGGGCCGCTGCCGCCAGAGCTTGGCGCGCTGCCCTTGCTTTTTTGGGGTTTTTCACGGTTCCGCCGGCAGATACAGCTTCCATCGGCAGCTCTCCGGCTGGAACTGAAGGGTTCCCAGCCGGTAGGTCTCTCCCAGGAGAAACCTGCATCGGTACTCCCAGGTGCAGACCCCGGCGTAGTACTTCCGCTCCGTCTCCAGGATTTCCAGCTCCCTCACCTGCCGGATCTCCCCCGCCTCATCCTCCAGCTTCATGGTCAAGGGCATGGCCCTGCCTCTGGCCGTAAACCAGCACTTCACCGCGCAGGGCCTCTGAACCCCCAGGGGCGGACGGCTCTGGGGACACTGCCCATGAATCCCGATTCCAAAAGCTGTCATCTGCCCCCTCCTTCCGCGGTCTTGATAAGTCCGCTGTCATAATCTGCACTTCTCTTCTCCCGGCTGATTCCTCCGCTCATGTGGTCGATGGGCCCCCGGAGAAATACCGCCCGCTTCACGGCGTCCATGCCGTATCTCCTGCGAATCTCATCCACGGCCCGCTCCGCCTTTCCCAGCTTCTCATAATCGGTGGGATCAAAGAGCCTCAGCTGCCGGAATGTGTCGGCAGCCCTCTGAGCTTTTCCCGTGTGTATGCCCAGCTGCCGCACCGGCGTCCCGTCCCACAGGGCCCGAAAGAGCTCCTCCGCTCTCCGGTAAACCTCCCAGGTAATGTCCGTGGGGGACTCCAAAATCCTCTGGCGGCTGTGCCGGATAAATCCGCAGGTGCACAGACTCACGGAAATCACTCCCACCCGCATTCCATCCGTCCGCAGCCGGGCGCCCAAAGTCTCCGCCAATCCCAGGAGAACCTTTTGGGCCTCCTCCAGCCTGGTCACATCAAAGGGAATGGTGGTGCTGTTGCCGTACCCCTTGTTGGGCGGAGCCTCCGCCAGCACCGGAGAATCGTCCCAGCCGTTGGCGAACTGCCAGATAACCTCCCCCTGCTTTTTCAGATGGAGGCGCAAAACTCCCGGATCCGACGCCGCCAGCTCCCCCACAGTCCCAATACCCAGCTTTTTCAGCTTACTGGCGGCGGCAGGGCCCACAAAGAAGAGCTTGTCCACTGGCAAAGGCCAAAGCTTTCTCTCTATTTCCTCCCGAAACAAGGTGTGAACCCTATCCGGCTTCTGAAAATCCCCGGCCATTTTGGCCAACAGTTTATTTTCCGCCACCCCGACATTGACCGTAAAGCCCAGCTCCCGGCGGATCCTGGCTCCCATCTCCCGGGCCGGAATCAGGGGATCCTCCCACCTCCCCCTCACCTCTGTCATATCCACGTAGGCCTCATCAATGGAATACTGCTCCACCCGGGGGCTGTATTCTCTGAGAATTTCCAGAAAAGCCCGGGAACATTTCTCATAGAGCCCGTAGTTTGGGGGCACCAAAAGCAGGTGCGGACATTTCTGCCGGGCCTCCGGGATGCTGTCCCCGGTTTTCACCCCATACTCTCCCGCCGGGATAGATTTAGCCAGGATAATTCCCCGGCGCAGGGCAGCGTCCCCGGCCACGGCGGCCCTCATTCTTCGCAAATCTCTCCACTCTCCCAGATGGTGCAGGCGATACGCCGCCTCCCAGCTCAAAAATGCGGAGTTTACATCCACGTGAAAAACCCATCTTTTCAAACAAACGTTCGCCTCCTTTGTCTCCATTATAGAGAACGTTCGTTCGTATTTCAACCGTAAACTTTTTCCAGTTTCCCTCACAGCATTAAGCCCGCCAGAACCACGCTGGCCGCCACCCCCACCAGAGTAGCCCACAGGGCTCCGGCCAGGGTAAACCGGGTCTTTGTCACCTTGGCCGCCACAAAATAGACACTCATGGTATAAAAGATGGTCTCCGTGCAGCTCATCATAATGGAGGCCATAAGGCCCACGCTGGAGTCTGTACCATACTCCTTGTAAAGGTCCAGCAAAAGCCCGGTGGCGGCGCTGGAGGAGAACATCTTCACTACGGTCACCGGCACCAGGGCGGAGGGAAAGCCGATCTTATCCGTCACCTGCCCCAAAAGCTTCGCCAGCATATCCAGAAATCCCGAGGCTCTCAGAATTCCCACTCCCACCATCAGCCCCACCAGGGTGGGCAGAATCTTCACCACAGTTTTCAGACCGTCGGCGGCCCCCTCCACAAAATCCTCGTAGATGTTTCGTTTCATCAGAAGGCCAAAGCCCACAATATAAAAAATCACCAGGGGAATCATCATGTTTGACAAAAACAGCAGAAACTTCATCCGGCAGCCCTCTCACAGCCTGTTTATACACTGTATTCTCTTTTTCCTCCCGTTATGAGCGCAAAAAAAGACGCCCCTTAAGCGCCATAACACAAGAGAAAACCGCAGCAGCTAAACTGCCCCTATGGCCGGGGAGTGTGCTCAGCCTGCGCTCACCTGGAGCCTGTAGTCTCCAGGCTGTGCTCGGCAAATTCGCACATCTCCGGCCATAGGAGCGGTCTTTGCTAACTGCGGCCCTCTCTTATGCCGTTGCCTTAAGGGGTATCCTTTAAAGGGTTCAACAGCCGTCTATAAGATGTCTGTATTTTTTATTTCCTCGATCTTGTGCTTTCTGGCATATCCGGTAAGCATCAGCGTCAGCGCACCGTCTCCGGTGACGTTGCAGGCAGTTCCGAAGGAATCCTGCAGGGCGAAGATGGTCAGCATCAGGGCCGTTCCGGTATCGTCAAAGCCCAGCACACTGATAATCAGTCCCAGGGAAGCCATAACCGTTCCCCCGGGCACGCCCGGAGCGCCGATGGCAAAGACACCCAGCAGCAGACAGAAAAGCACCATGGTTCCCAGGGCAGGCAGCTTCCCGTAGAGAATCTGGGACACCACCATCACAAAGAACACTTCCGTCAGCACAGAACCGCACAGATGGATGTTGGCAAACAGGGGAATTCCGAAATTTACCATATCCTTCCGCAGAACCTTGGACTTTCTGGCTCCCTCCAGGGCTACGGCCAACGTGGCAGCGCTGGACATGGTTCCCACCGCCGTCAGGTAAGCGGGGCCGTAGTGGCGCAGAACCTCCCGGGGATTCTCCCCGGAATAAGCTCCGGCCAGACCGTAGAGCAGAGCCAGCCAGATATAATGGCCGACCATAACGATAATAACCACAATCAGGAACACCGGCAGCTGCTTGGTGATGGTTCCCTCATAGGCCAGGCCACAGAAGGTGCAGGCGATAAACACCGGCAGCACGGGAATCACCACCCGAGTCACCACCGCCAGGACGATTTTCTGGAACTCCTCCAGGATATCCGTGGTCACCTTGGCCTTAGTCCAGGTGGCCGCCAGGCCCACCAGCACGGAAAATAGCAGGGCGCTCATCACAGTCATAATGGGATCAATCTTCAGGTTAAACAGAAGCTCCGGCGGCTCCTTGAGTCCCTCCACCGATGAGGCAATGGACAGATGGGGGATAATCCCGTATCCGGCGCCCATGGAAAACAGGGCCGCCCCGATGGAGGACACATAGGCCAGCAACAGCGCCACCCCCAGAATCCGGGAAGCATTTTTCCCCAGACGGGTGATGGACGGAGCAATAAAGCCGATGATAATCAGCGGCACGCAGAAATTGATCAGAGATCCCAGCAGATTCTTGGCTGTGAGGATTACCTGCATCACTGTGGCGTTGGCAACCAACCCCACCAGAATACCAATCACTACGCCCACTAGAAGCTGAAACGGCAAACTTTTTACAATTTTTTTCATACTCGTTCCCCTCTCGTCGATTAGTTATACTTACAATAGCACAAATTCTTCCCGAACTCAACGCTTTTTGTCCGCTCTTTTTTTCCCAGGGCCAGGGAAATATAACTCCCAGCCCCAAAATTTGTATTTCTATTTTATTATTCTTCAACTGTTTCTACACCCTCCTGGAAAATCATGATATAATATCCATAGGATATTTTGTCGAAATTTCCGGTTACCAATGTGAGGAGGGGTTATATGCAGGAACCAAGTATCAAGGAATTATTAAACAAAACATTTTGGCGAAATCAGATTATGGTGACGGTGGGGGCATTTGTCTTTGCCCTGCCCTATTGCCTGATCATGCACCCCATGAATCTGTACGCCGGCAACTTCACCGGTGTGGCTTCCCTGATTCAGACTCTGCTGGTGCGCTTTACGCCCCTGCGGCTGCCTCCTAATGTGGATCTCTCGGGTATTATTCTCTTCTGCCTGAATGTTCCTCTGCTGGCTCTGGCCTGGTTTGGGGTGAGCAAACGGTTTGCGGTGAAAACTATCATCACCACCTTCACCGTCTCCTTTTTTCTGTCTGTGATCCCCACGCCCGCAGCTCCCGTCATCAGCGACAGACTGACGGCGGTGCTGGTGGGCGGTGCGGTGGCCGGTTTCGGGGCCGGAACCATTCTCCGATACGGAAGCTCGGGGGGAGGTCTGGACATTGTGGGAATGTACGGCACCAAAAAAAATCCCAATTTCAGCATCGGCAAGGCCATCCTTTTCACGGCTGCCGCCGTATTCTCCTGCTGTCTTTTACTGTATGATTTTGAGACGGTAATCTATTCCGCCATCTTCACCGTGGCCAGCTCCACCATGCTGGACCGGACCCATTACCAGACCGTCAAGGTGGCGGCTATCATCTTTACCCACAACCCGGAGATCGCCTCCGTGATCACCCAGGAGCTTCACCGGGGCGGCACCACCTGGGTGGGCAAGGGCATCTACACCGGCAAAGAGATGTACGTCTACATGACGGTCATCTCCCGCTATGAGTCCAACCGCTTAAAGCGCCGGATCCATGAGATAGATCCCCACTCCTTCATGGTCTACCACAAGGTCAGCGAGGTGGAAGGTTACTTCCAGGCCCATCTGGAGAGCAAGTAAGTTTAATAAAGGAGAGATGAACCAGCCTCATCTCTCCTTTTTCCTGTATAAGCGAAATAACTTCCTGCCAATTATCACCATAATGACACATATTGCCAAAACGCCAACTAGAGCAAATACTGTAGGATTATGGGAAATCATATTGTCTATTTTCTTACTGTAGCCATACCGCCGTATATAGTATATCCAGCAACTCAAGCTCAGCACTGAAAGTATCGCAAAATTGCTCCACCAAACTAATGGATATTTCTGTATAAGGTTGGCATTAATATTTTCTGTTGAGCTAATTGACAGCCTGGTCATTTTAGCCACAAAAAACATAAAAGCAAATATTAAATTCGTAATGCAAAAGGACCAGATACATCCTATAATAACTAATTTTAAAACCGGAACGTCCTTTACTCCTGCAAATATATTGTCCAAGGAACTTATTCCTCCAAATACCAGAAAAGACAGGGCTGTAAATATCGCTACCAAAGAAATCAACTGGATATTCATTTCCTTTGATATTTTTATCTCCGCTAATTCCATTTTTTCTGACACAATATTGGTGTATTCCTCATCTTTATCGCAAAACACAAGATATTGGCGCCTTGCAAGATTTGTATGATCCCATATTTTCAAAACCGTCCTCTTTAACTTCTCACACTCCTCCAGGTTCTCCTGTTTCCCGCAATTCCCACTAAATATACAGCTGACAACACTATCTATATTTGTCTGTAGTATCCCAAATTGTTTTTCATCCAGGGTAAAAATATAATTCGTAATATGTGTATAAAGTAGTCGTTCATTTTTAGTAATATATGTGTTGACCTTATCTAAAAAAATTTGTGCGTCAAACTTTTTGGTTTCTGTGGAAAGCATTTTGCAAATCTCATCCATCTCTGTTTCCATCTCCTGAATATAGTCGACAGATGAAATTATCCCTTTCTCTTCTTTATTCCAATTATACATTTAATTGTTTTTAAAGTACTCCTCTATACTCATTTGCGTGATGATATTATTCCTATTTTTCTGATATGCCTCTCTCCAGGGGGTCTGTCTATGCGTAATCTCCACCAGCCGAGAAGCTGGATATGGGGCGCACTCCTCTAAAATCTCATTCATAACGGCTTGATCCGATTCTAAGATCTTTTCCTTAGCTCCCTCTGCCACAAGACTTGGTATTTCGGCATTACCCCAAAACTTAAAAAATTGATAAGCTACCGGTACAACTGGCCCAAAATCCCATGCTTCTATCGTTTCCTTAAATGCGGGTTGATTCCGAATAAGTAAAAACTGTGCCTGAACAAAATACAATAATTTCTGTAGTTTCAAATTGCTTATGGAGTATCCATGTTCTTTGCAAAATAAGATTATATATTTTGCTACATCAATTACAGTGTACATCATTTCTCCTCCACTTTTAACTTTTTTAATAATCTATAATGGTGAATGTCTTTACGTTTATTATATTAGAACATTTGTTTGTAAATGTCTATAAGCAAACTACACAAAAATTTCTGTAAAATTTTTAACATCCATTTCCAAACCGTACGCTGAACGCTAAAAACATACGCCGCCAAATACACGAGAAAAGGCCGCCGCATGAAAGGAATACCTCAGCATCACACGGGAATATTCCTTCACGCGGCGGCCTATTTCAGGCGCAGACCTGTTTTTCTTACTTTATTACTTCATTTGTTTTTGTTCTCTCAGCTTCAGGGCAGCTGCCGCAGCGGCTCCCGCTGCCAGAAGCATCACAACCGTCAGCTCCGCAATGGGATTTATATCGTCCGTGGCGGGCGCTTCTCCCTGGCTCTCTCCGCTGTTCTGGCTGGGCTGAATTTCCTCGGGAACGTCGCTCTGAGACATCTTTTCCTTGGAAATTACCACCGCATAGTCGGAGGCATGGCTGAAGTTCAGGCTTACGTTGCCAGCCTTGTCGATGGCCCCGGCGTTGATAAACACCATTCTTCCGTTGCTGTCATAATAGTACAGATTTCCGTACTGTCCTGCATACTGGCTTCCGATGTTAAAGCTCAAGGTCGCCTGGAATCCAAAATCTCCCTCGTAGGTCAGGGACAGCTGACGCACCGGATTGTCCCCGGCCAGCTTCTTCACCGTCTCGCTGGGGATGGCATTGGTATCCAGAGTCACCTCCAGGTTAATATCCTTAAGATTTTTGGCTGCAATATTCTTTCCATTAATGGTCCAGGAATAAGCGCCCATATTCAGCACCAGATTCACATCCTTGCCCTTTGCCGCTTCCAGCATCTCCTTGGTGACGACGGTGGCGTCCTTCATGTCCACCTGAACGCTCTGTCCTGCCTGGGCCTCTTCAATCTGGCTGATCACCGCGTCCACATTCTCCTCCGGCAGCTCTACAGGATTCTCCGGGTCTACAGGTTCTTCCGGATCTGCAGGATTCTCCGGGTCTGTGGGCTCTTCCGGATCCGCAGGGTTCTCCGGATCTGCGGGCTCCTCCCCTATGCTTCCCGCATAGCCGTAGAAATATACTTCCAGCCCGTCAACCACAAAGGTATCCTCATTTGTGGGGATGGTCCAGGTGATATCCTGATATTTTCCTAAGGTGCGGGGAACGGTGATGGTCTCTCCCAGCTCCGCCGCCTGACAGAAGAAAGCCTTAGGCCCTGTTGAATCTCCTTCCTCCTCTGGTGAGGGAACAATATAGAAAGTGATCATACAGTTTTCATACACAGCTCCCATGTTTGCCCAGCTCCAGGATTCTCCCCACTCTTCTTCTCCATAAATATACCAGGAGGAAAAGCGCAGGCCCTCGAACATGCGCGGGAGCTCCTGCTGGTTCAGGATAGCCTTAATCTCCTCGACGCTGGCATCTGCATCCACCAAGAGGGGCATAAATCCTTGATTGTTTTCATCGGGAATACCGGTTCTTGCCCAGCTGCCCTTTTCATCGTAGTATGACTTGCTGACCAAAATCACCTTTTTCTCTTCATATTTCGCATTGACGGTTAAGATGGTGCCCGCAACCGGGAGAAGAGACTCTTCATCCTCCACGGAGCACTCCCATCCGCTGAAGCCAGCCGTCTGCTCCGCAGCTCCCGGCGCTGCCTCCAGGGCCACCTCTCTTAAGGCACCGTAGGTACTGTCTGGATCCAGAGCCATCGAAGTCTCTTTCACCGCCACTGTCCCTTCCGAAGTTAAATAGCGGTAATTTACCTCCACCGGTATTTTGTCATACACGGCGTAGATTGTCTCGTTCACATCCCCCAGGATCTCCGTATCCTCCGAAATCAGATCGTCTTGTGCACTCCAGTCTGTCTTCCAGCCTATCTGGGTAACTCCCTCAAAGGCAGACTTCATCTCTGGAAACTCGATACCGGCATCCTTATACGTATCCCGGCGGGTCACCTCCGCAGTAACCGGGTCTGTCAGGTTCCATACTCTGTTTTCATCCAACTGCTGAAACCGGATTGTCACCTGATACGTGGGATTCACAAAGGTATCTCCATCATATACCTGGACATAGTAATCCTGCTCCCAGTCCTGCTGCGTCCAGGCAAAGACTCCTGTGGAAACCTGAATACTATACACATAGTACTCGCAGGGATAGAAGGAATCGTCAACGGTAAGGCTTCCGGTGAAAGCGTCCTCCTTGGCATCATAGGACAGATCAAGGCTCTTGCTGCCTGTGTCATAAGCCACGTCCGCCACTGCCCAGAGAATCACCCTTATATCCTTGACTCTGGCGTTGCTGTCAGTCTTGACACAGAAATTTATCTGGTCTCCCTGCCGCACGATTTCTCCCGCCTTGTCCATCTGGAAATCGGTGACCATGGGCTGTACGCTCTCCTCGTCGTCTATGGGCGTCGCCTCGTGATAGAAAAAGCAGCTCTCGGGATTTTCAATCTCTACCGTCAGATCTTCTCCCAGACGGCTTCCCGTGACAGACTCCAGCACGCATTTATCGGAAACTCCACCGTAGGAAGTTGAGCCTCCCCGGTAGGTCGTCCCTCCGTCTACGCTGTACAAGCTGACATAGACTTCATTGGTAAATTCCACATCCAAACACTCAAACAGAAGGCTGCTCACGCTTTCCTCCAGCGTCACCGTCAGATCCAGATCTTCCTCATTGTCCTTGATGGTCTGACCCTGCTGGGCAAAATCCAGACTTTTAGCCTTTACCGTATTCTGTTCCACCCCGGCGATGGTAAAGCCGTAGAAAGCATCCTCGCAGGCATTCACATAATTTCCGGCTGCGTCCTTCACCCGGATATCGGTAAAATGAACCTGGCCATTGCCAACCTTGTCCAGTTTGTATGTAGCCACATAGCAGTCCTGACTGGCGTCGTAGACCACATCCATATCGGCCGGATCGCCTTCCTCATCTCTCATTCCTATGAAGATATCCAGTTCGCCCTTCTCCGTCTCTGTGTCATAGGCGTCGATCAACATCTCCAGGGTATCGCCCTCTTTTAAGGTCTGACCATTCTGAGAAAAGGTTACCTTCTCAATTACCGGAGCCGTGATGTCCGCTTGCCGCTGGGCTCCAGATTTTTCCTCTGCCGTCTGATCTGCGCTGTCATCCTCTGCCTGGAGGGTGTTCTGCCCGCTCTGGGCATCTGCATCGTCTTCCTTCTGATTTTCCCCTGTCAGATTCTCCTGGGAATCCGCCTGGTCCTTCTGGGAATCCGCCTGCTGCTTATCCTTCTCCTGATTCTTCTCCGATTCTGCATCCTGCTTCTGATCAGCCCCGGCAGCCGTCTCCTTAGTCTCTTCCCCCTGCTCACCGGCAGAAGACTGCGTCTGGTCTGCCGTCTCTCCTGCATCTGTGGTCTGCCCATATGCGGGAACCAGCGACCCGGCTGTCATAGCTAAAGTCAGCGAGAGAGCGCCCAACCTTTGGACAAGCCCCTTGTATCTCTTCATCTTTCTTTTTCCTCTTTTCCCACCAAAATAGATGTTATTACTTAACCCCCATTATACCCCCCCCCACTTTTTTCTGTCAATATTTTCCAGCTGGATCTTTTCAATCTCCTCAAAGATCTCCGCATGAAAAAAAGCCGCTCCCCCTGCATGAAGAAGGCAACGGCTTTTCCTCTATTTCAATACTCTATTTAATAGGCTTCCTCTATCTCCACGGGAATACCCTGGGGCCGCTCACTGTAGCCGTGGGCCTGCTCCAGCATCATGTCCTTCACCTTCATCAGACGAATCTGGGTACTTCTCTCATTTTCGTCCAGCTTCATGGTGATGTACTTGATATTGCTCTGGGTTTCGGGAATAATCACGTGCTCCAGCGCGTTAACCCGGCGCCGGGTCTTCTCGATCTCCGCCGCCATCAGCTGGCACGCCTTCTCCGTCTCCGCCAGCTTCAGCATATCCGGCAGAATGTCCGCCAGGGATTTCACCGCATCGTCCAGATCGCCGGAGGTGAAGGCAAAACCGTAAGAATAAATATCGTTGGCGTCGGCGGTCCTGGTCTTGTAGCTAAAGACCGGAATATCCACGCTCATGACATTCTTCTTATCCGTCTCCAGATACACCTCCTGCTTGGGGGCCATCAGAGCCGTGTGAAGGGCCTGCTCCGACATGCCCGCCTTGGCGATGACAAAATTCTTGTTGGCGGAAAGGATTCCCTCCTCCACCTTCTGGCGGAGGGCCATATTTTCCCGGACCAGATCAAGGAACTGCCTCATGAGCTCATCCCGCTTGTCTTTTAACAGCTTGTGGCCCCTAGTGGCAGTGACCAGCTTCTTCTTGAGCCTGGTCAGCTCCATCCGGGTTGGATTTACCTGGGTTGATGCCAAGTGCGCTCACTCCTTTCCTCGGGCTTTCCCGTCACTCCTTGCCGTAGTACTGATCCAGGAACTTATCGTCGATTCGTTTCAGCTCAGACCTGGGCAGGATGGACAAAAGCTTCCAGCCGATCTTAAGCGTCTCCTCGATGCTCCGGTCGGTGGTGTAGCCCTGGGAAACGTATTCCTTCTCAAAGGCATCCGCAAATTTGGCGTAAATCAAATCTATATCGGACAGGGCTGCCTCTCCCAGAATTACCATCAGCTCCTTGGCCTCCTTGCCTCGGGCATAGGCGGCAAAAAGCTGGTTCATGGTGTTGGAGTGGTCGGCTCTGGTCTTGCCCTCGCCGATACCCTTATCCTTCAGACGGGACAGGGAAGGCAGCACGTCAATAGGCGGCATGAGTCCCTTCCGGTAAAGCTCACGGCTTAAGATAATCTGTCCCTCAGTGATGTAGCCGGTCAGGTCGGGAATGGGATGGGTCTTGTCATCCTCGGGCATGGTCAGGATGGGAATCATGGTGATGCTTCCCGTCTTGCCCCTCTGCCGTCCGGCTCTCTCATACAGGGAGGCCAGATCTGTGTACATGTATCCCGGATAACCCCGGCGTCCCGGAACCTCCTTGCGGGCCGCGGACACCTCCCGGAGAGCGTCGGCGTAGTTGGTAATATCTGTCAGGATAACCAGCACGTGCATATCCTTCTCAAAGGCCAGGTACTCCGCTGCGGTCAGCGCCATACGCGGGGTAGCGATACGCTCCACTGCCGGGTCGTTAGCCAGGTTAATGAAAAGAACTGTACGGTCAATGGCGCCGGTTTCCTTAAAGCTCTCGATAAAGAAATTCGATTCCTCGAAGGTGATACCCATGGCGGCAAATACCACGGCAAACTGCTCATCCTTTCCCCTTACTTTAGCCTGGCGGGCAATCTGAGCCGCCAGCTGGGCATGGGGCAGACCGGAAGCGGAAAAAATCGGCAGCTTCTGGCCTCTAACCAGAGTGTTCAGTCCGTCAATGGCGGAAACTCCCGTCTGGATAAACTCCTGAGGATAGCTTCTGGCCGCCGGGTTCATGGGCAGGCCGTTGATGTCCATCCGGGCGTCCGGCAGAATCTCCGGGCCCTCGTCGATGGGCCGCCCCAGTCCGTCAAAGACACGTCCCAGCATATCGCCGGATACTCCCAGCTCCATGCTTCGTCCCAGGAAGCGCACCTTGCTGTTGCTTAAGTTAATACCGGTAGAGCTCTCAAAGAGCTGCACCAGGGCATTGCTGCCGTCGATCTCCAGCACCTTGCAGCGGCGAACCTCGCCGCTGGCCAGCTCAATCTCGCCCAGCTCGTCGTAGGTGACATTCTCCACGCCCCGGACCAGCATCAGAGGACCGGCTACCTCCTGTATGGTTTTATACTCTTTCGGCATTTAGAAGTCCTCCTTCCTGCAGGCGTTGGCGATCTCCGCTGCCAGCTGCTCTGTCACTCGCTTATACTCTTCATCCAGATGATCTTCCAGGGTATATTTATACCGTCCAATGGCCTCCCGAACCGGCAGCTTCACCAGGTCATTGATGGAAGCGCCCTTGGCCAGGGCCTCGGCCCCCTGCTCGTAGAAGGCTGTCACTAGACGCATCATCAGCAGCTGCTTCTTTAAGGAAGTATAGGTATCTACCTCGTGGAAAGAGTTCTGGTGCAGGAAGTCCTCGCGGATGGAACGGGCGGCCTCCATCTTCAGCCGGTCTCCCGGCGACAGGGCGTCCATACCAACCATCTTTACAATCTCCTCCAGCTCCGCCTCATCCTGCAGAAGACTCATCATCTTCTGACGGTCCTCCATCCATTCAGCATCCACGTTTTCGTTAAACCAGGGCGCCATATTGTCCAGATACAGAGAGTAGCTGGTCAGCCAGTTGATGGCCGGAAAATGACGCTTGTAAGCCAGAGAGGAATCCAGTCCCCAGAATACCTTCACAATACGAAGGGTGGCCTGGGACACCGGCTCAGAGATATCTCCTCCCGGAGGGGATACGGCCCCGATTACAGAGAGGGCGCCCTCCCGCTCATCCTTGCCCAGGGTGATCACATGGCCGGCCCGCTCGTAGAACTGAGCCAGACGGGAACCCAGATATGCCGGGTAGCCCTCCTCACCGGGCATCTCCTCCAGACGGCCGGACATCTCACGGAGGGCCTCAGCCCAACGGGAGGTAGAATCGGCCATCAGAGCCACGGAGTAGCCCATATCCCGGAAGTACTCCGCAATGGTAATTCCTGTGTAAATAGAAGCCTCCCGGGCAGCCACCGGCATGTCCGAGGTGTTGGCGATCAGAACCGTCCGCTCCATCAGGGATTTTCCTGTCTTGGGATCCTTCAGCTCCGGGAACTCATTTAACACGTCGGTCATCTCATTTCCGCGCTCGCCGCAGCCGATGTAAACCACGATATCAGCCTCAGCCCACTTGGCCAGCTGATGCTGGATCACCGTCTTTCCGCTTCCGAAGGGGCCGGGAACAGCAGCCACACCGCCCTTGGCGATGGGGAAGAAGGTATCCACCACCCGCTGTCCGGTTACCAGAGGCATCTTGGGGGGCAGCTTTTTCTTATAAGGACGGCCCTTACGCACCGGCCACTTCTGCATCAGCTGTACTTCCCTGTCGCCCTGGGCAGTCGCAATCACTGCCACGGTCTCCTCCACGGTAAATTCTCCCTCTTTGATCTCCTTCACCGTTCCCTGCACGCCGTAGGGTACCATGATCCGCTGCTCCACCACAGCAGTCTCCTGCACGGTGCCGATAAAGTCACCGGCCTCTACCGCATCCCCCGCCTGCACGGTGGGAACGAAGTGCCATTTCCGGTCTCTCTTCAGGGACGGAACCTCCACACCTCTCTTCAGGCTATTTCCGGAAATCTTCATAATATCATCCAGGGGACGCTGGATACCGTCGTAAATACTGGTGATCAGTCCCGGCCCCAGCTCCACAGACAGGGGCACGCCCATGGACTCCACCGGCTCCCCGGGTCCCAGCCCGGAAGTCTCCTCGTATACCTGGACGGAAGCCTGATCCCCGTGCATCTCTATGATCTCGCCAATGAGACGCTGGCTGCTTACGCGGACCACGTCAAACATATTGGCGTCGCGCATTCCCTCGGCGATAACCAGAGGTCCTGCCACTTTTTTAATGGTGCCTGTACTCATTGAAATCGTTCACCCGCCTTTCTAATTATTGCCAAAGAGAATGTCAGAGCCCACAGCCTGCTCCACAGACTTCTTCACGCCCGTGATGCCCTCGCCCGTATTTCCGGAGACCCCGGGAATCTGGATGATGGCGGGCAGCTGCTGCTCCCTGTACTTCTCTATCTCTTCCTTTAATTCCGCAGCCAGAGCCTCCGTGATGTAAATCACCGCGTACTCTCCTGCGGCCAGCCTGCGCAGGGTATGGATTCCCTCCTCCTGGGCTTTCACCGGAAATGTATCCAGACCCAGGGCCGCAAAGCCGTAAATGCTGTCATAAGCGCCCATAACTGCAATCTTATACATACATTTCCCTAACCCTTTCCCGGATAGCCTCCTCTGCCAGGCCGTTTAGACGGCCGGTCAGAATAATCCGCACAGTCTTGATCTCATTTTCCCGGGCCAGCACATAAGCCACCAGAGGCCCTATGGAAAACGGATGGTATTTCTCGGGCTGAATGGTGTGCACAATCCGATTGTCACACCAACGCTCAAAGGCTGAGGAGGATTCCTTGATAGCCTCCGCCGCCTCCCCGTAGCCCGCGTCCTGCAGGTACTGGCAGATAGCCTCCAAACCGCTCACCGCGGCCAGGGCCAGCCTCTGCATATCCAGCGTATCGCAGGGGGCCAGAGCATTTTTCACAAAATCCAGGGATTTTCCCGTCTTCTGGCAGCGAACCGCGATTCGGATATCCGCCACCGCCACCGTGGACTCGGCGTAATTTTTCAAAATCGCGTCCTCCGCCTGGCGTCCTGCCTGGCGGATGGCCAAAAGGGCTCCCCGGTCAATAATCACGTCGCAGAGCTGCCCGTCCCTGGTGCGCAGAAGCGTCTCGCAGGCTTCCCGGGCCGGCTCCCACATGGATTCCGGCAGCGCAGAATAATCCTTATCCTGCAAAATTGTCAGCAGCTCCTCCCGGCCCAGGGCGCAGTCCTCATAGTAAAGCTGAGCCTGGCTCTCTCCGGTGCAGAACTCCTTCACCGCCGCCTTCAGATTGTGGAAAAGGTGGGGATAAGACAATACGTCAAAGAGACGCATATCCACCTTCAGCTCCCGGATCGTCTCCCAGGTTTTCTCCTCCTCCCGGGAAAGCATAGCCTCCAGGTCGCCTCTGGTCTCTCCGTCGCCCCAGCCTCTCTCCTCCAGAAACTGGAGGGCCGCCTCATAGCTTTTGCAGGCCAGCAGCTGCTCTATGGTGGCCGCCGAAAAAAGGGACAGCTCCAAAGCCCGAATCCGCGCAACCGCGTAAGTATATTTCGTATCAGACATTGAGTCTCCTCCTTTTTACGGATTTACGTTCCCCGCAAAGAGCAGGCTGTGCACCGCATCCTGGAGACGATCCCGATTGGAGTCAAACATAGCCCTCAGGGTACAATTCTCCTCTATGGAACCGTACACCATCACAAATCCGTTTTCGATCTTTCCGGGCTTTTCATCCACCATCAGGTCTCCGCCCTTTGCTCTGGCCAGCTGCTGCACCCGATCCGGAAATCCAGCGGGCATCCGCTGCAGATCCCCGGCAGAAAGCACCAGTCTGCCCTTCCGGGGCAGCGCATATCTCTCCACCGCCTTCTCCAGGAAGGCAAAATACTCCTTATGGTCCAGAGCGCACAGCCTCTCATAGGCTTTCTCCAGAAGTGCCGCGATTAACTCCTGCTTCACCTGCAGAAGAGCAGTGCGGCGCTTCAGTTCCGCGGAGGATTCCGCTCTGCTGGCGTAAGCCGCAGCGTCAGCCTCCCCCTTTGCCTGGATTCTCGCGCCGGCCTTCTCCGACTCCGCCCTGGCCTCCGCCAGCACAGAGTCCGCCTGGGCCCGGGCTTCTTTTAAGATTTCCTCTGCCTGGGTCCTGGCTTCTTCTATAATCTGATTGGTAATCTTATCTAATCCTGCCATTCTCGCGCTCTCCTTCTTTTCTTCCTGAAAGATTCTCCTTTAGTCATGATTCTGAAAGGAAGGTGTTCTTATGTCGATCTCCTTCTTTTCTTCCTGAAAGATTCTCCTTTAGTCTGCTTCCTTAGATGGAGAAGATCGCCAGGATAGAAACAAGCAGAGCCAGAATTGCGTAGGTCTCAACCATGGCCGGGAACAGCATAGCCTTACCGAACTGCTCCGGCTTCTTTGCCACGATGCCGATAGCCGCCACGGCAGTCTTTCCCTGATGGATTGCGGATACCAGTCCAACCACTCCGATGGGCAGGCAGGCTGCGAAGGTCAGAAGACCTGTGGTCAGATCCGGCGCAGAACCGCCTAAGATACCGATTCTGGACAGGGTTACGAAGGCCACCAGCAGACCGTAGATACCCTGGGTACCCGGCAGCAGCTGGATAATCAGAACCTTGGCAAATTTTCCCGGATCCTCAGTCACAACGCCGGAGGCTGCCTGGCCGGCAATACCTACGCCGTAAGCGGAGCCGCAGCCGGATAAGATAACTGCCAGTGCAACACCTAATAACGCCCACACAATACCATTAGTAAAAAGATCGCTTATCATTTTGTTTCCTCCTTGATTTCCATATATTTCGCATTTGACTTGAATGGATTAAATTCTCTTCCTCCGCCCTCGTAGAATTTCCCGAAAAACTCCACGTACTGGAGACGGCAGGTGTGCACATAGGCACCCAACAGGTTAATACCGATATTGAACACGTGTCCAACCACAAAAACAACGATAAAAATAATTGCTCCCACAATTCCGCCGCCAAACATGCTTCCCATCTGGTTAAATACGGAAGCGATAACGCCGGTGGCCAGTCCCAGAGCCAGCAGACGGGAGTAAGACAGCACATCGCTGAGCCAGGAGGTCAGACCATAGAGGTCGTAAGCTCCCAGAGCCAGCCGCAGTCCCCAATTATTCTTCTTGCGTCTTCCCGACATCAGCAGGATTCCCACGGCTCCCACCACAGCCATTCCCTTGGCCAGCAGATTCACCGCCTCCGGGAATACGATGTGCATCTGGGAGACAGACGCGAAGATACTGCTGGGCAGCAGCATCAGGATCAATCCCGTCAGCAGCAGAAGCCACAGCACCACGTCACAGACAAAATCCACGTACCGCTTGTCCCTGAGGCAGATATAACCCTTAATGGCCATACCGGTGTACATATGAATCACACCGAAGAGCATGGCGTAGACCAGAAGCCTCATGGGCTCATTCAGGGGCACAAACCAGACTGCCGGGATGGTAATACTGGTGCCAAAGAATGTTTGGGAGATCACATCCACCGTGTCCCCGAAATATCCTCCGAACATCACACCCCAGAACAGGGTGGATAATCCGCACCAGAAAAACAGCTTGATGGACTTTCTCATGCTGGCGCTCATCCGGGGATATTTCTTCAGCAATATTCCGCAGGCCAGAGATACAATCAGTCCGTAAGCCGCGTCGGACAGCATCAGTCCGAACAGGAACACATAAAATACCGTCATGATGGACGTGGGGTCGATCTCCCCCTTTGCCGGAAGTCCAAAGGAAGCTAAGATTCCCTCCCCCGACTCCGCAAAGCCGTTGTTCTGGAGCAGTACCGGGGCCTCCTCCTCAGAAGACAGCTCCAGGCTCTCCGCCGCAACGCCATACTTTTCTTCCAGCTCCTTCACCAGCTTATCCGCCGCCTTGGCCGGCACATAACCGCTGATGAAAAAGGCATTTTTCGTCTGGGGCAGCTTTCCCAAAAGCTGATACTTCTCCGCCCGGTCCCGGTAATAGTCTGCCGTAAGCTGCAGATCCTTCCGGACTCCGGCGTAATCCTCAATGCTCTTGGCCAGCTGGGCGATCCGCTCCTGCTTCTCCCTCACTGCCTGCTCCAGATTTTCCATCTCCCGGGCGGGCACGCCGGAGATCCCCAGGGACGGCCGGGCAAAGCCCTGGCTCCTCAGAGCCTCCTCCACCGCCTCCTGGTCATCTCTCAGGCAGATCACCGCCAGACAGGTCTGGGTCCGATCCGTATAAAACACATTCACGTCCAGCCCCTCCGCCTGGGGAGCCTTTTGCGCCAGAAGCTCGTAAATCTGCCCCTGGTCCATGGCCGAGGGCATGGCGCCCAGAATCAGCGCCGTCTTTTTCGTTCCGTTCATCCCCAGGGGAACATCCAGGTTCATCCAGGGGATCAGGGCTTCCTTCTGATTTTCCAGCTTGGTAATCTCCGCCCTGCTCTCCGCCACCTGCTTGTCAAGATTCAATATCTGGCGAGCCGTAGATACCACGCCTGCGGCCTGTTCGGCCAGCTTCCGGTACTCCTGGTCCTCCACCAACATTCTTCCCTCAAAACTTGACAGCAGGGATTTCTTTTCAGGGACATACTGCTGCAGTACTTCCAGCGCCTGCTCCAACTGCTGGGTAGATTTCTCAAAATGGTTGCGGCTGGAGACCGTGTCCATTCGCTCAAGACTGTCATCCTGCACTTCCATGCTCAGTTCCATCACACCCAGCGCCTGCAGCCGTTCCAAAACGGCTTTTCTGCATTTTTTCATGCCGCAGATATTCACGCGCCGCATCTGCAATACTGCCATACCTGTATCCCTCCTTTACCCTTTTCTTTCTCTGCGCCTACAAAAGCTGCGCAAGCACCGCGGCAACAATCTCATCCTCTCTGGCGGCTGCCGCCTCCTCCAGAGCCTTTTTTTCCATTTCCAGCTGCTGCATTTCCTTTTGCAGCTGCTCTTCCCCAAGGCCTCTAGCCTTCTCAAGCTTTTCCTCTGCCTGGGTCTGGGCTTGCCTTACCCGTTCCTCCTGAAGCCTGTTCCCTTCCTTATGGGCCTGCTCCAGAATCCCGGCGGCTTGCTCCTTGGCTTCTTTAACTATCTGTTCTGCCTCTTCCTCCGCCCGTTTCACCTGGGTAATGGTTTCCTCCAGCACTTTCTCACCACCTTTGCTGTATTTATTTTCCACCTTTGTGCTAATTTGCCATTTCCTTAACAAACTTTATTTTAACATGTTTAATCAGCCCTTGCAAGGCACCAACCCCTGCTTTTCCTTTTGTATCTAATAAAATTATGGATTGTTCTTATTTTTAGACAAAAGGGACAGGAGCCTTGAGGATTTTGTCTAATCCCTCGGTCCTGTCCCTTAGTATGCTTCATTTATTCATATAAATACTTCTGGTTTTCCGGCGCCTCCAGATTTTCCCCGTTGATCCACTGGTACCCCGGGTCGATATATTCGTTGTTGGGCAGACCCATGGCGGCTCTGGCTCCGGCAATCACCGAAGCATATCCCATGCCGTAAGGATTCTGGCAAACTGTTCCCACATCCCTGCCTTCCTCTATGGCCTCGATAATATCGCTTCCTGCGTCCACGGTCACCACAGAGATCTGCCGCTCCTCCAGTTTTTCCACCGCTGCCAGCACAACCTCACCGGTCTCCTCGTTAGTGCAGAAGATCCCCTTAAGCTCCGGGTTCTCCTCCAGCAGCTGGGCAACCTGATCCTCCAGAGATACCTCGCCGTCATCGTAGACGGTATCGGCCAGTACCTGGATGCCCTGGTGATTTTCCTGCATCTCCGTGCGGAAGCCCTTCTCCCGCTCCACGCAGCTCTCCGTCAGGGGCTGGTGCCCTACGATGGCAGCCTGGCCGCCCTCTGCCATGGCCTGGCTCAGATGAACAGCCGCCTCCTTCCCCACCGCGTAATGATCCGTGGAGCAGATGGAGCTATTCTCCGCGCCCTTCACACCGCCGTCCACCAGGATCACCGGAATACCGTTTTCCTCCGCGCTCTCCAGCTGGGCCTGGCAGGATCCCATATCAATAGGCGACAGGCACAGCACCAGGGGATTCTCCGCCAACACCGCGTCGATAATGTTAATCTGCGTGTCAATATCGTTGGAATCCGAGGGACTCTCAAAGGTCAGCTTCACCTTGTCCTTTCCTGTATAGCCGCAGACCTCGTTGATATCCTCCACGGCCATCTCCATCCCCTGTCTTACAGCCTTCCAAAAACCTGTTCCCTTGTCCTTTACTACTACCGCAATCTGGCTTCCCGGAGGGATCTGAATCCCTTCGGCCTTCGTATAGTCCGCCATCAGCTCCTGCTCCGGAAGAGAGATGCTCACCTCTTCCTCTTCTTCCTCCTGTTCCTGATCCGGGTCTGGTGTCGGTTCTTCTGTGGGTGTCTCCGTAGGTGCAGGCGTGTCAGTCCCCTCCGGGACTGTATCACTGGAGGTCTCCTGGGCTTTCTTCCCGCAGCCCTGAAGAAGCAGTAGTCCGCATAACAACAATGCAAGTACTTTCTTCATTTTTAATCTCCCTGTCTTTCAACAACCTCATTTGTTCTTCACATATCAGACTTAGTATACACGATTCAAATTTTTAAATCTATAGGTATTTCTTAAGATTTCCCTATAAAAACCGTGAATTTTCTGTGTCCAGCAGTCCCCACTCCTGCCAAATCCCCCGGATAATCATCACCGACAGGGGCCCCAGCAGAAATCCCGGGATTCCATACACAAAAAAACCCAGATAGACAGAGGCCAGCATAAGCAGGGGATGAAGGCCCAGGGAATCGCCGACGAGCTTGGGCTCCAGCAGCTCTCTGGTGAGATCAGTAATCACAAACAACAGGAAATGTCCAAGAGCGCTTCCATAATTTCCTTGGATCAAAAGTATAACTGCCCAGGGCACCAGAATGGTCCCGGTTCCGATAAAAGGCAGGGCATCCAAGAGCCCCACGGCCAGCCCCAGCAGCAGAAACCAGGGATCTCCCAGCAGCCAGAACCCCAGGGCACACAGCACCGCCACCACGCCCATGATGATCACCTGGGCCTTCAGATACCTTCCTCCCGCCCGGCAGATATTGGCGCTCACCAGCCGGATTCGAGCCAAAAACGGTACACGCCTCACCTTCTCTCTCAATTCCTCCAGATCTTTTACCAGCAGGATTCCCACCACAATCACAATCACCGCGCCGCTGACCAGGGCAACGGCTCCCTTCACCGTGGAGAACAGATAGTGGAACACCGCCGGGCGCATCTTGTTCTGCAGCTGTTCCTGGAACTGCCCGATTTCATAGAGAAAAAAACTCCGCGTGTCCGCGGCGCTGATTCCCAGATATTTCTCCACAAATCCGCAGCAGTGATCCAGCAGCTCCCCGGCCTGACTCTTCCAGACGCCCAGCTGGGAGAAAAGTCCTCCCACCTGCTTCAGCAGCAGCCCTCCCAGCAGATACAAAAGATAACAGAGGGCCGCCGTCAAAAGCAGAATCATAATCCCCCCGGTGACGCTGCGCTTCCACCGGAATTTTTTCTCCAGCGCTCTGGCAGCCGGCAGGATCATGGCAGCCAGCAGCCAGCCCAACAAAAAAGGAACCGTCACCGGCAGCAGATACCGCAGAGCGGCATACACGCCGAGAACCGTTCCCGTTTGCAGCAAAATCCGTTTTACGTTCCCTGTCATGTCCATCACCTACCGTTTTTCATAGTATCGCTTTGGACATAACCTTCTATACTGGCAGGTTCTTGCAGAACTCCCGGAAGATTTCCCCCTGAGGCTGATTCTGGAATTCCAGCCATTTTCCGGTTTTTGGATGAAAAAATCCAATTCTCCAGGCGCAAAGTCCGATGGCTCCCTGCCTGTCCCCGGCCGCCCCATATTTGCCGTCCCCCACCAGCGGATGGCCCATCCCCGAGAGCTGCACCCGGATCTGGTGATGCCGGCCTGTCTGCAGCCGCACCCGCAGAAGGGCTCCTCTCTCCCCGGCGGCCACAGTCTCATAGGCCAGGATTGCCCGCTTGGCCCCGGGCTCTGTCTTTTTCCCAATCCTGGAGGCGTTGCTTCTGCCGTCTTTGATGAGATAATCCTCCAGGGTACCGGAAGCTTTTTGGGGAACTCCCTCCACCACCGCCAGATATTCCTTTTTCATCCTCCCCTGCTGCAGCTGGCTGTTCAGGTTTGCCGCCGCCCGGGGATTTCTGGCAAAGACCAGGACTCCCTCCACCGGCTGATCCAGTCTCTGAATGATTCCCAGATAAGGCTCTCTCCCGGGATTTTTTTTCGCCAGATATATTTTCAAAAGGCTTTCCAAATCCATCTGCCCTACTCTGGCGCTCTGCACAGCCATCCCCGCCTCCTTGCGGCAGACCAGAATTTCCTGATCTTCATAGATAATCGCAGGCTCTTTTCTCGTTATCATTTCACACTTTTCCCCTCATAAACTTCAACCATATTTTTCTCGCAATCTTCTCTAATTATAAGGGATTCCCATCCTTCTTGCAACGACTCTGCGCGGAAGGAATTTTCCTCTCGATATTCCCGCGCCTGTCACGGAATCCTTTGGAGGAAAACACAAAAATTGAACAACCGTCATATCTGAACTTCTCTCTAGATACAACGGTTGTTCTAATGATTCTCGTTATTCAATTTTCCTTATCTCTCTTTTCTTTCTATGTATTTTATTTGTTTTCAGTTACTTTGATTTCTCTATTCAGTTGTTTATCTATGATAAAGGTTGAAGCCGTATTCTTTTATTCCCTGCATCGTAAGCTGTTCTTACTTAGAAATGTTCTATTTCGCTTCGAAAATAATAGCAAGTTTCCGATTTTCCGTTTCCCGGTACTGAAAATCTTCCAATGTATGCGGTCAACTTTTACTGTCGGCAAACGCTGCCTTCCAGTTAAATTGCTTACTACACTTTTTCTCTCCTGTTTCTTTACACATTTGAGAAAATCTTTCTACTATTTTTTGTGGTATCTTGTTCAATATGAAAATTTAACTTTTTTACCTTCTCTTTATTTTTTATCTTCTTTAAGAGTAAAATCTCTTCTCTCAGAAAAGGTCTTTCTTGCGGGGAACTGTTAAATTATACCACTTTCATATTGATGGTTTTGATCTTACCTTCCCACTGGACTCATCTCCTTCTTTCTTATTTTGGTTCCGAGCGATACATCTTCTTCTCTCCACTCTTCATATAAAGCTTTCTCGTCACTTTATAGAAAATGGTTTGTGATGTATTTCTTTCTCTTCCTTGTTTGTGATTTTATAATAGCAGACCGGCTCCATTTTGTCAATACATTTTTTCAACTTTTTTATTTTTATTTTTCTTTACTTGATTACAAGCAAATATATCTATTATATTTTCATAATTATTCGATAATTTCAGACATTTTAACTACTAACTACAAAAAGAAAAGCGGCCACCTGCGAAGAATCTGCTGAATTCATCCGCGGGCGGCCGCCTCTTCTTTTTTCCTTACTTCTTTTTCCTTTTTATCACCGGCACCGGGGTCTCATCCCGGTCGTCCAGGTTATTAATATACTTCTTGGTCTCCTTGACGATCATGGGCGAAAGCAGCAGCACCGCGATCAGGTTTGGAATGGCCATCAGGGCGTTTAGAATATCCGCCACGGTCCATACCAGATCCAGAGCCACCACCGGGGCCACAGCCGCCACCAGCACATAGAGCAGCCGGTAGGGAATCAGTCCCTTTTTGCCTGCAAAGTACTCCACACACCGCTCACCGTAGTAAGCCCAGCCTAAAACGGTGGAGAAAGCGAAAGAGATAATCCCCACCACCAGGATCACCGGTCCCAGCACCGGAATCTGAGCGAAGGCCATGGTCGTCAGCTCTCCGCCGTCGGTGATGGAACCCATGTCAATGGCAGAATTCTTCATAATGCTGGTTACCAGCACCAGACCGGTCATGGCGCAGACCACTACCGTATCCCAGAAGGTTCCCGTGCTGGACACCAGAGCCTGACGCACCGGGTTCCTGGTCTGAGCCGCTGCCGCTGCGATGGGCGCGGAGCCCATACCGGACTCATTGGAAAATAATCCCCGGGCGATTCCGTACTGCATAGCCATCATGATTCCCCGGCCCACCAGTCCGCCAGCGGCAGCCCCCGGCTGGAAAGCCAGGCTGACGATGGTCTTCAGGGCCGGAAGAATAAAGTCATAGTTAAAGCCCAGAATAATGAGGCATCCCACCACATAGAAGAAGGCCATAAAAGGCACCAGCTTCTCGCAGACATTGGCGATGGTCTTGATTCCCCCGAAAATTACCAGGGCCGCGCAGACTGCCACCACTGCTCCGGTGATAGCCACCGGGATATTTAAGTTTTCCTTGCAGATATTGGCGATGGCGTTCACCTGGGTGGCGCAGCCGATTCCAAAGGAAGCGAAGCCTCCCAAGAAGGCAAAAATCAGGCCCAGCCACTTCATGTTCAGCCCCCGCTCCAGGGCGTACATACATCCGCCCTGCATTCTGCCGTCCTCGGTCTTCACCCGATATTTTACGGCGATCAGAGACTCGCTGTACTTGGTGGCAATGCCGAAGACGCCGGTAATCCAACACCAGAATACGGCTCCGGGGCCGCCCAGAGCCACCGCGGTGCCCACGCCCACAATATTTCCTGTTCCTATGGTGGAAGCCAGGGCTGTGGTCAGCGCGCCGAACTGGCTCACCTCCCCCTCCGCGTCGGGATCCTTGGTCACCGACAGCCGGATTCCCTTAAAAACTTTCTTCTGGATAAATCCGGTACGAAGGGTCATAAAAACATGGGTGCCCAGCAGCAGGGCAATCATGCCCCAGCCCCAGACAACATCCTGTACACTTTTCAAAACACTGCTGATGGTATCTATCATCCTTTTCCTCCCTCATTTTCCTGCCGGCCGCAGATGTCCCCAACACCTGAAACCGACAGGAGGGCGCGCCGCCTTATCCCTGCTGCACACCCTCGCTGTCTCGTAGTCTCTCACCCTTTTGGGCTTTTATTTTCTGTTGTAATTAATCAGGCATCCCTTCAGGATAATCTCCCGCTCGTCGTCGGTCAGCTCTCCCAGGGTCACGGTGAAGGGCTTTAACTCCTCCCCCGCCACGTAACCGGTGATCTTCTCCGCCTTTTGGGCCACAGCCTGGCGAATCCCCGGGAAGAACAGGTAGTCTCCCTTCTTAAAGGGAAGCTCTCCCTCCTCAATCACAAAGGGAAGCATGCCCCAGTTAATCAGGTTGGAGCGGTACCGCTTGGTGGCGTACTCGTTGGCGATGTTTGCCCAGCCGCCCAGCACCTTCTGACAGGAAGCCGCCTGCTCTCTGGCGGAGCCGTCCCCAGGCTTCACCGCGAAGATGGTGCTTCCCACGCCGGTGTTGGTCCGGTCTGCGTCGGGGTATGATTTATTGATAGTCTTCCATACGGGCTTCAGCTCTGCCAGGGCCTCCACAGGACAGCCGCCCTCCTCCCGGGCCTTCTCTGCCTGCTGAACCTCCTTGGCCAAGCCCACATAGGCCGGATCCTTTCTGGAGAGGGTAAACTCTGCCAGACCCAAGGGGTTAGAACGGTAAGAAGAGGTCTCGCCGGAGGGAATCAGCTCGTCGGTGGTGGTCACCGGATCGTGGATCTCAGATACCACCTTCAGAACCAGATTGTCGGTAAGCTCCGGCATCTTGGGCCAGTCCTTGATGTTGGGACCGAACTGGATCTCCTGGTCGGGATCCGCCTTGCCCTTACTATCGAAGATACGGTTGTCATAGATGGTCTTGTCAAAGAAATACTGGGGATGACGGTACTCTCCCGCGTACTCGGTGGCCGGCGTAAGATATCCCTGGTTGGCAGCGGTAGCCGCGATGGAGCGAGCATCCATCAGCGCCACGGAGGAGATCTGACCATTCTGAATCTTAGAGCCCTCCCGGTTGGGGAAGTTTCTGGTGGTGTGCCGGATACTGAAGGCATTGTTTGCCGGGGTATCTCCCGCGCCGAAGCAGGGACCGCAGAAGGCTGTCTTTACCACCGCTCCGGTGGCCAGCAGATCTGCCAGAACGCCGTTCTTTGCCAGCTCCATGTAAATGGGGGTGCTGGCCGGGTAAACGCTCAGAGTAAAGGCGTCCGCTCCGATGCTGGCTCCTCTTAAGATATCCGCCGCATCGCAGATATTTTCAAAACCGCCGCCGGCGCATCCGGCGATGATTCCCTGATCCACGTACAATTTTCCATTTTTCACCTTATTTTTCAGGGTGAAGGGCACCTTGCCCTCCAGGCTGATCTGAGCCTTTTTCTCCACATCCTCCAGGATATCCATCAGGTTGGCGTTCAGCTCGTCGATGGTGTAGGTGTTGCTGGGGTGGAAGGGCATAGCGATCATGGGGCGAACCTTATCCAGCTCCACAGTGATCACGCCGTCATAGTAAGCCACGGCTCCGGGATTTAACTCCTTGTAGTCCTCGGGACGCTTGTGAATCTCATAGAACTCGCGGATCTTCTCGTCGGTTCTCCAGATGGAGGACAGACAGGTAGTCTCCGTGGTCATCACGTCCACGCCAATTCTGAAGTCCGCGCTCAGGTTAGAGACACCCGGTCCCACGAACTCCATCACCTTATTTTTCACATAGCCGTTCTTAAACACAGCCCCGATGATGGCCAGCGCCACGTCCTGGGGGCCGACGCCGGGAACAGGCGCTCCCGTCATGTACACAGCCACCACGCCGGGCCGCTTAATATCATAGGTCTGCTCCAGCAGCTGCTTCACCAGCTCCGGGCCGCCCTCGCCCATGGCCATGGTGCCCAGGGCGCCGTAGCGGGTGTGGCTGTCAGAGCCCAGAATCATCTTGCCGCCGCCGGCCAGCATCTCCCGGGCGAACTGATGGATTACCGCCTGGTGAGGCGGCACATAAACGCCGCCGTAACGCTTGGCGCAGGTCAGTCCAAACATGTGGTCATCCTCGTTGATGGTACCGCCCACCGCGCACAGGGAGTTGTGGCAGTTGGTCAGCACATAGGGAACGGGGAAGTGATCCATTCCGGAAGCCCGGGCTGTCTGGATAATTCCCACAAAAGTAATATCGTGGGAAGTGAGCTTGTCAAACTTGATAGTCAGGTTTTCCATATTTCCTGAGGTGTTGTGCTCCTTCAAAATCCCGTAAGCGATGGTCTTTTGGGAAGCCTCCTCCTTAGAGGGACATACCCCCAGTTTCTTCTTCAGCGCCTCTGCGGCCTGGCCATTGTCCGGAACCAGCTCAGTGCCATTCAGCAGATATGCGCCGCCCTCCATTAATTGAATCATTGGTTTTCCTCCTCTTTCTAAAACTCCTGTGTCTGCTCCATATACTTCATGTAGCTCACCACCATCATTGCAATCTTAAAGGTGAGCGCGTCGTCAAATTCCCGGATATCCAATCCTGTGGACTTCTGAATCTTCTCCAGCCGGTATACCAGCGTGTTTCTGTGCACGTATAACTGACGGGCTGTCTCCGATACATTCAGACTGTTTTCAAAAAATTTGTTGATGGTAACCAGGGTCTCCTCGTCGAAGGCCTCCGGCAGCTGATCCCCGAAAACTTCCTTCATAAACATCTGACACAAGGGCAGAGGCAGCTGATATACCAGGCGCCCTATTCCCAGCTTGGTGTATGCGGCAATCTGCTTGTCCGGATAAAAAATCTTTCCCACATCCAGGGCCATCTTGGCTTCCTTGTAGGAACGGGATACGTCCTTCAGCTCCGTCACCGGATTTCCGTAGGCAATCCGCACATGATCCTCCCCCAGGGACTCCAGCCTATCCGCTATGGTCTGAGCCGTCTGATCCAGCTCCGTCAGGCCTTCTTCCTGGTTCAGCTCCTTCACCAGAATGATGCTGTCCTCATCCACCACGGTGATATAATCGCCGTTTTTCTCCAAAAACAGGCCTCTGACCGCCTCCAGGGCTGTGCTGTCCTTCTGCCTGCCGGTCTCGATCATGTAGACCACCCGGCGGGCCTTGGCGCTAATGTGCAGCTTCTTGGCGCGGTTATAGATATCCACCAGCAGCAGGTTATCCAGCAGCAGATTCTGGATAAAATTATTTCTGTCCAGCCGCTCCTTATATGCAATAATCAGATTCTGAATCTGGCAGACCGCAATTTTCCCAATCATGTAAGCGTTCTCCCCGCCGCCCCAGGACAGCAGGATATATTCCGGATTCCGATCGTCATATACCTTAAAGAAATAAACCTCCTGGATCATCTGGCTGTCCGCCGGGGAGCGGGCAAATTCCACCGCCAATCCAGCCTTCTCCCGCACATCCTCGGAAGTGGCCGCGGCTACTGTTCCATCCAGGGAAAGCGCCGCCAGATTCACCTTCGTGATGGCTTTCAATTCTTCTATTGTTTTTTGTAATACTTGATTGGAAACCATACGATTCTCCTTTCACTTGATACGTACCATAATACCGCATTTTTTAAGAAAATTCAATTTTTTTGCATGAACTTTTCCCAGGTATCCGGTATAATAGAATCGTCAGAGACGAAAACCATCACTGGGAGGACAGCTTTCTATGATTATCGAGGGAAATCAAAAGGAATTGGACGCCATGGCGGAATTTCACAGGGGCAACCGTCAGGAGGGACTCCGGCTCCAGGAGGAGTTTGCCGCCGCCTTTCGGGAGGAATACAAGGACAAGGATCACTGTCCCTGCCTGAAGGCCTGCCGATACCACGGAAACTGCAAGGAGTGCGTGGCCATTCACCGGGCTCACCAGGAGCATGTGCCCAACTGCATGCGGCCTCTTATCAACAAAAAGCTCAAGGCTCTCTCGGAGCTGACGGAGCATACCCTGGCCCGGGAAATCGAGCCGCCAAAGGAAGTTCTGCGCAAGACCCCGTGAACATATGCAGCAGCCCCAACAAAAGGGAACTCCCCTGCCGCCGAAGGATAAGCCTTTCGGCCAGGCCACAAGAGAGTTCCCTTTTTCTTATTCTGCTGCTTCCTTATTCTGTTTTTCCGCTGCGGCGTTTTCCCCCCGACTCTTAGTGTCCACCTTGGCGAAGGATACGGTCACCTTAAAGAGATCCCCGTCCAGATAGATGTCAAAGGTTCCCTGCTGCAAAACCGTCAAGTCCTTGGCTATGGACAGACCCAGGCCGCTCCCCTCCGTGCTTCTGGACACATCTCCCCGGATGAAACGCTCCGTCAGCTCGTCGGCCTCGATGTTCAGGGGATACTCGGAAATATTTTTGATGGAGAAATATACTCGTCTGGAATTTTCAAACACATCCACATAAACCCTGGTCCTGGGCATGGCGTATTTGGCCACATTCCGGTAGAGATTTTCGATCACCCGCCAGATGCGCCTGCCGTCGGCATAAACCACCAGGGGTTCCTGAGGCAGATGGCACACCAGCTCCAGATCCCGGGCGGCGAACTGCTCCGCAAATTCCCCATTGGTCTGCTGAACCAGCTCATTGAGATTCAGGTTCTGCATCTCCAGGGTAACGTTTCCTGAGCTTACCTTGGAGGCCTCCACCAGATCCTCCGTCAGCTGCTTTAACCGCTGGGATTTCTTATCCAGGATCTCGATATAGCTTCTGACCTTCTCGCTCTGGATATCCTCCCGCTTTAACAGATCCACGTAGTTGATGATGGAGGTCAGAGGAGTCTTAATGTCATGGGATACGTTAGTAATCAGATCCGCCTTCAGCCGCTCGCTCTTCATGCTCCTCTTCACCGCGTTCTGCAGCCCTTCCCCCACGTGGTTAATGGTCTCCGCCATATCCAGATTATCGCCCCTCAGCTCCGTCAGGGGAATTTTGTACTCCAGATCCCCGGAGGCCAGCTTATTTAGGCCGTCCTTGATGATCTTCCGTCCGGCTCCGTCCTTCACCAGATACAACAGCACAATCAGATCCAGAAGCAGCGCCAGCATGAGGCCAAATCCACTCATGGAAGCCACCAGAAATATATTGATAAAAATCAAGCCGCTAAAGGAGAGGATGATTTTCCCAGACACGGTTCTGGCCTCATAGACCTTGCGGCAGCTGACCACAATACTGCGGCTTAAGCTGTTGGCCCAGAGGTTGCGCCCCTTGATTCGGCGCATAACGGTCAGGTATCCGGCCAGGCCTACGATTCCCAAGAAGAAGGACACCACTGCCAGAAAAGCGGCCACCGCCCCCATGGAATTGGAGGTGTAGAAGCCGTCGGAGGACAAAAGAGCCGCCAATAGGGTCCCGTCCGCCAGGAAAAACAGCGTCACAGAGATCTCCGTGGGCATATAATCCAGCCGGTTCAGGTGAACCTCCTCATCTTTATCATTCCTTCCCGCCTGGAAGGCCGCCAGCCCCCAGGAGGCCAGCAGAAGCACCACCGCCGCCCCAAAGCCCGCCAGGGCCACTCTGCTCCAGGGCATTACCCGGTTATAAAATTCCCAGTTGCCGCGCAGATCATCGTCGGCCGAATATGTGGTGTCAATGGAAACCACCCCCCGCTCATTTTTTCCGGAGAGAATGGTTCCCAACAGATAGTCGCTGTAGGCGGGGACCTTCTTGATGGCTTTTTTCTGGTCCATCTGGAACACACCGTTAGTTCTCTGGAAAATGCAGCCGTTTTTCCAGGCCTGAGCCTGCTCCTGGGCCTGATCATAGCTTTCCCAGCTGCTGACGTTGGTATAGATACGCCCTGTGTCCATATTTTCCAGGAAGTAAGAGATATTGCTCTCCCGCTGCAGATGCTCCATACAGGAGACATACTCATTGGCTGCCTCCACCGTCCGCAGAAATTTCGCGTACAAGTCTCTCAGGGACACATCGTCCCCGTTTTCATAGGCGTAGTCGGCCAGTCGGACATTTGACTGGGGCAGCACAAGCTCCTCGGAGGCGATCTCCGTGTAGAGATAACGGAATTCTGCGGAATATCCCTCCAGCTGGTTTCCTCCGTAACCGTAGATTTCATACTCTCCGTTCTGTATCTGCTGCACTCCCTCCCGGATCAGATAAAACTGATCGTTGGTCAGAGTAGAAATCAGATCCTCCATAGTATAGGTGGTGTAGGGATTCTTTTCCTCCTCCGCCGCCTCCCAGTTGGTGATGTCCACGGTTTTCAGCGGGTTGTAGCCGCCATTTTCCCCGAAGGTCTCCTCGTACTCCAGGTACTCCTCCACAAAATAGAGGTACTGGGTTACCTCCTGGGATGCTCTCTCCGTATTTTCATAGGGCAGCTCCTCCTGAATGTCCGCAAGACCCACGCCGTTTCCCAAAATCATGATCAGAGCCGCGCCAAACAGAACGACGCCCATCACAGACAGCACCGCCACTGCCGCTGTCACAAGCTTTACCGGTCCCCGGTAGATCCAGCTTCTCTTCCTCTGCTCCATCCTATACGCTCCTGTTCTATGCTACATTTTCTCAATCTTATATCCGATACCCCACACCACCTTCAGGTAGCGGGGCTCCTTGGGATTAATCTCGATCTTCTCCCGGATATGGCGGATATGGACCGCCACGGTATTATCGGCGCCGATGGCCTCCTCGTTCCAGATCTGCTCATAAATCTGGTCGATGGAGAATACCTTGCCCGCGTTTTTAACCAGCAGCAGCAAGATATTGTACTCGATGGGCGTCAGCTTCACCGGCTCATCGTCCACAGTGACCTCCTTCAGGTCGTCGTTGATGGACAAGCCGCCCACCCGGTAGACGGCGCTCTCCTCCTGGGCAGGGATATTTCCCAACTTAGTATAGCGGCGCAGCTGGGATTTCACCCTGGCCACCAGCTCCAGGGGGTTGAAGGGCTTCGTCACGTAATCGTCGGCCCCGATATTCAGACCCAAAATCTTGTCCACGTCCTCAGACTTGGCGGAGAGGATGATGATGGGGATGCTGCTCTTCTCCCGAATCTTCAGGGTCGCCCGGATACCGTCCAGCCGGGGCATCATCACATCCATGATCAGGAGATGAACCTCCTCCTTCTCCAGCATCTGCAGGGCCTGCATGCCGTCGTAGGCCTTCAGCACCTGATAGCCCTCCTGGCTCAAATAAATCTCTATGGCCTCCACAATCTCTTTATCGTCATCACAAACTAAAATCCGATACATATCCCTCTCTCCTCATTTTTATTTCTGCGCAGATAAATAGTCACTCTGCGCCTATTATACCTTATCCGCCTTTTCTTTTCCAGTAATCTATATTGGTATTGTAGCAGAGGCTTTTTTATTATTGGCGAGAAAAGTCTTAAGACTTTCTGAATTTTGCTCCGGAAGCCTTCCGGGATTTTCCATCTTGTGTATCTGGGGTCACTTCGTGTATAATCATCACAGACATTATAGGGGCGAAAGAAAATGGAGGTTGTCTGTATGTTTCGTTTATGGGGAAAAATGTGGAAGGAAAACCGTCTGCTGAGGGATGTGGTAATCTGTGACGATACCCAGGATACCCGCACCCATAAGATTTTCCACTGCCTGGATCAGATCTGCTATGACTGGGATTTGAGCAAACCCATCTGGCTGGACTGCAATATCGCAGAATTTAAGAGGCGGGATAAAACCCGGTTCTTTCAGGATAATTTCATTGACCAGATTGATTTTGACTACCTGGAGATCCAGATTATCGAGGAGTAAGCGCCGCTAATTGCAGAGACGGTTGCATTATTCGATATTCTCGTATATTTATGCGGAGATATTCGCTAATTACAACAGCTCCTTTAACGAAAAAGGCTGCTTCTGTCACTAGAATCCCGGCATACGCTGGCCGGGCCGTTCTCGGACAGAGGCAGCCTCTCTTTTTATCTTATCTTTTTATTTTACAGCCTTGCCAGCAGGGCTTCCCGCTCTTTTTCATAGCCCGGCTTGCCTAACAGGGCAAACATATTCTTCTTATATGCCTCCACACCCGGCTGATTGAAGGGATTTACACCCAGCACATAACCGCTGATACCACAGGCGAACTCGAACATATAGAACAGCTGGCCCAGATAGAACTCGTTCTGCTCCGGAATCCGGACGATTAAGTTGGGAACGTCTCCGTCTGTGTGAGCCAGAACGGTGCCGTTCATCGCACTCTTATTTACGAAATCCATGTCCTTTCCTGCCAGATAGTTCAGGCCGTCCAAATCTACCGGCTCTTCCTTGATCACGATCTCCGCGCTGGATTTATCCACGCTCAATACAGTCTCAAAGAGGATCCTGGAACCATCCTGGATAAACTGACCCATGGAGTGCAGATCTGCAGTCAGATCCACAGACGCCGGGAAAATACCTCTCTGATCCTTTCCTTCGCTCTCGCCGTACAGCTGTTTCCACCACTCAGATACGTAGTGCAGGCTGGGCTCATAGTTAGCCAGCACCTCCACATTTTTGCCCTTGCGCAGTAAGATATTGCGGATTGCCGCATACTGCATCGCATCGTTTTCCTCAAAGGGCTGATTCAGCGCCATCTCCCTGCCGGAAGCGGCTCCTTCCATCAGCTTGTCTATGTCCGCACCGGAAACTGCGATGGGCAGCAGACCTACGGCAGTCAGAACGGAGAAGCGGCCTCCCACATCGTCGGGAACAACGAAGGTCTCATACCCCTCTTCCGTGGCCAGCTTCTTCAGGGCTCCTCTTGCCTTGTCCGTGGTGGCATAGATACGTTTCGCGGCCTCTGCCTTGCCGTATTTCTTCTCCGCCATTTCCTTGAAAATACGGAAAGCGATAGCCGGCTCAGTGGTGGTTCCGGACTTGGAGATGATGTTGATGGAGAAATCTCTGTCCCCGATCACATCCATCAGTCCCTTTACATAAGCGCTGCTGATGTTGTTTCCAACAAAATAGATCTCCGGCGTCTTGCGGATTTCCTTGGAAACATTGTTGTAAAATCCGTGTCTCAAGAATTCAATGGCAGCCCGGGCACCCAGATAAGAACCGCCGATACCGATCACCAGAAGCACCTCGGAATCGCCCTGGATTTTGGCGGCCGCCTTCTTGATCCTGGCGAACTCCTCCTTGTCATAATCCACAGGCAGGTCAATCCAGCCCAGGAAATCATTTCCTTCCCCTGTTCTGCTGACAAGAACATCCTTTGCCGCCTCAGCAATTCTGGAAAATGCTTTTACCTCATCCGGACGGATGAACTTCGCGGTCTTTGAGTAATCCAATGTAACCTTTGCCATATTCTTCTACTCCTTTGTCAATTTTTAACTGATTTCAGTGTATCAAATCACACCTGGTTTGTAAAGCGATGTCAAGTCAAATATTCCTTGATAACCTCCCGCATCACCTGCTCCTCCTCCTTGGAAAGGAGCCCGGAGAATTTCGAGCCCGCCGCCGCAGTCTGCTGGATACCCTGCATCACCTGATCGATGAGAGCGCCCTTTTCCTTCTCCTCGGGACGCCGCTGGGCCTGGACGGAGACCGCCGGAAGCTTGCCGTTATTCTCCATATAGTCCAAAAGCCCGTCCGCTATCTGCTGCTCTTTTCCTGTGAAGCCCAAAAACTGCCGGAACATCAGAAGTCCCAGGAAGATTCCCAGCCCCATCACCAGGTGCTGATTTCTCAGGGCCTCCGCCATCTGATACTGGTAAGTGATATATACGGCTGCAGCCGTCAGTATAAAGCAGGCCATACACATGTAGCCTGTCCCTCGCTGCCACCGGGAAACTCTCATGCCCAGAGTTTTTCCCTGATTCAGCTGATTTCTCACGAATATCTGGGGATTGTTCAGGGTATTCTGCCGGGTTCTCTCCCGGTACGCCTGCAGTGTCTGTCCCATCCATTTGGTTTTCGGCACATCTATCCTTCGCAAATCACCAATTACGCGGCTGTAAAAGCGGTTTACAAGCAAGGTACATAACAGGCCTACAATACCTGTTGCTGCCATTCCATACAAAAATACATTCTGGCTTATCCAATTCTGCAACATACATACTTACCCCCTTATGGTTTTCGCGCCGCCGGCCCATCCGGATTGAGCAGGCCGCGTCTGTGGTAATTATATACCGCAAATTTGGAAATGTAACCAAAAATCGTTCGACAAATTCCCGGCAAAAACGCCTTTTACAGGCTCTTGAGCAAGTTCTCCGTCAGTCTCACCTCATGCTCAATGGCTTCCCGCTCAAAGGTGGGGTAATCCACATGGGCGCTGTCGTCCGCCTTGTCAGAGATAGCCCGGACAATCAGGAAGGGAATTCCATTGAGCCATGCCGTCTGTCCGATGGCCGCCCCCTCCATTTCCGTGCAGTACCCGGCAAATTCCTGGGTAATCCTCTCCTTTACCCGGCTGTCCGCCACAAACTGGTCTCCGCTGACGATCCTGCCGCAAAACACCTGAATATCCGGGTTTACCCGGCGGCAGACCTCCTCTGCCAGCCTGGTGAGCTCTCTGTCCGCCGGAAAGGCCAAAATATCCATCTGGGGAATCTGTCCCTTGGGATAGCCAAATTCCGTGGCATCCATATCGTGCTGAAGGGTGTCCGTAGCCAGAACGATATCGCCGATATTGATTTCCGCCCGAAGGGAACCGGCAATTCCCGTATTAATCACAGCCTCCACCTGATAATCGTCCACCAGAATCTGGGTGCACACTGCGGCGTTCACTTTGCCGATTCCGCTGCGCACCACCACCACCTGCTTTCCGTGGAGAGTTCCCCGGTAGAAATCCATAGACGCTTTGCGCTTTACCTCCGGGGCTTCAAGCTTATCCCTTAACTGCCTTATCTCGTCCTCCATGGCTCCGATAATTCCTATTGTATTCATACCTTGTCATTCCTCCTGCTTCCTGACGATTCTGGTAATGATTATAGCAAAGATTTCCCCATTCTGCTATAATGGTTTTAGATTCTAACAGACAGGAGGAAAAAAGATGACATACAAAACTAAAGGAACCTGTTCCCAAAAGATTGATTTCCGGCTGGAGGACGGTAAAATTTATGACGTCGCCTTCACCGGCGGCTGCAACGGCAACCTGAAGGGCATCGCCGCCCTGGTGGAGGGCATGGATGCAAAGGAAGCCATCTCCCGGCTGGAGGGCATCCGCTGCGGCTTCAAATCCACCTCATGTCCTGACCAGCTGGCTCAGGCTTTAAAGGAGGCGCTGCAATAATGGTTCAATTTGATCCTCAACTGTGCGTGGGCTGCGGTCTGTGCAAAAAGGACTGCCCCGGCAGCGCCATCGTGATTCAGAAGGGAAAGGCCTCCTACAAGGGATCCTGTATCCTGTGCGGCCACTGCGTGGCCATCTGTCCCGCCGGGGCCGTGTCCATTCCCTCCTTTGACATGGAGGATGTGGAGGAGTACCGAAAGGAGGATTTCACTCTGGAGCCGGAGCGCTTTCTGCGCTGTGTGAAATTCCGCCGCAGTATCCGCAGCTTTCAGGACAAGCCCCTGAAACGCGCGGCGCTTCAGCAGATCGTGGAGGCCGGCCGCTATACGGCCACAGCCAAAAACCGTCAGGGTACCCGCTACCTGATCCTCCAGGATCGCTTAAAGGAATTCAAGGAGCTCTTCTGGCAGGAATTCCCCTCAATTCTTCAGACTCTGGAACAGGATAATTCCCCCTACGCCCGGTTCTTTAAGCTTCTATATCTCCAGCACCAGCGGGATCCCCAGCAGGATGGTTTATTCTTTAACACCCCTGCCCTGCTTCTGGTACTGACGGAAAACCTCTGGGACGGAGCCATGGCCGCCGCCAACATGGAGCACATGGCCAACTCCCTGGGAGCCGGTATGCTCTACAGCGGTTACCTGAAGCGGCTTTTGCCCGCCAGCAGCGTCCTCACCCAATGGCTGGAGGTTAAACCTGAGGAAATTGCCTGCTGCATACTGCTGGGTTATCCCGACCACAGTTACCGCAGGACGGCCCCCAGAAAACCCGCTTCCATTATATGGAAATAAGCCAGTCTCCCCGGGAGATTTGCAGGCTGCAGCCTGAACCCCTGTCCTTTGCGGCAAAGTTTCGGCTGCAGCCTGTTTTTTATCTTTTTAAACAGTACAAAATATAAACGCCCTTATCTGTCCCACTTATCGCACAAGTTATTGATCTGATCCGCAAATTTAGCCAGATCCTTGTTGGCCCCGCCTTCATTTCTCCGAATCACCTGAAGCAGGCGCTGTCCTGCCGCCAGCAGACGGTCAAATACTGTGGAGGGCTTCTTTCTGAGAGCCGCAGTGCGCTCGATGGGAATACCCTTGGTTACTTCCAGGAAGTTTCCTTCTTTTAAGTCGTATACCGTTCCGCTGTAGGGAGCCATAGCCCGGTAGCCCAGCTCATCCTCCAGCCGTTTGGCGAAAATCTCACAGACCTGATCATCTCCGTGGGTCACAAACACCTGCGCAGGAGGATTCTCCTGGAAGGCTTTAGCCCATTTGAGAAGTCCCTGATCATCCGCATGGCCGCTGACACCGGGCAGCACCTGGATTTCTGCCTGAACGCTGATCTCCTCCCCGAAAAGCTTAACCTCCTTGGCCCCTTCCACCAGGGCCCGCCCCAGAGTTCCCAGGGCCTGGTATCCCACGAAGAGGATGGTGCTCTCCTTCCTCCAAAGGTTATGCTTCAGGTGATGCTTAATACGGCCCGCGTCACACATGCCGCTGGCAGAAATAATTACCTTGCAGGTTTCGTCCTCATTGATCGCCTTAGAGTCGTCGCTGGTAATGGAGAGCTTCAATCCCGGGAAGGTCAGGGGATTTCTGCCGCTGTGGATCAGCGCTGTGGCTTCCTCATCATAGCAGTCCCCATAGTGCTCCTGGAAGATACTGGTAGCTTCCACCGCCAGGGGGCTGTCCACAAATACCGGGAAGCGGTCGTGACCGTGAATCAGCTGCTCTTCTTTGATTTGTCGGATAAAGTAAAGCATCTCCTGCGTACGTCCCACGGCGAAGGAGGGAATCACCACATTCCCGCCCCGATCGAAGGTCTTCTGAATCACCTGAGCTAAAGCCGGGACGTAATCCACCACCCTCTCGTGGGTTCTGTTTCCGTAAGTAGATTCCATGATCACATAGTCCGCCTGACTGAGATATGTGGGATCCTTGATAATAGGCTGATCAAGGTTCCCTATATCTCCCGAAAAGACAAGCTTTCGCTCCTGATCCCCCTCGGTGATCCAAATCTCAATGCTGGAGGACCCCAGCAAATGTCCCGCATCCACAAAGCGCACCCGCACGCCGTCGCTTAAGCGCACCACCTCATTGTAGGGGCAGGCCGACAGCTGTTTCAGCAGACCAATGGCGTCATTCATGGTATAGGCAGGAATATACTCTTCCTTCCCTGCCCGCTTCCCCTTACGGTTTCTCCATTCTGCCTCAAACATCTGGATATGGGCGCTGTCCCGAAGCATGATATCACATAAATCCACCGTTGCGGAGGTGGCGTATACCGCTCCCCGAAATCCATCCGCGTACAACTTGGGCAGGTTTCCTGAATGGTCGATGTGGGCGTGGGTCAGCAGGACAAAATCCAACTCTGAGGGCGGCACGGGAATCTCTTTATTTTCGTAGAGATTAGGCCCCTGCTCCATCCCGCAGTCCACCAGAAATTTGCTCCCGCCCCCCTCCAGGTAATAGCAACTGCCGGTTACCTCATGGGTTGCTCCTAAAAAAGTAAGCTTCATAAACAAACCCCCTAACCTTTAGCCTTTTTTCTATTATACCACATCCGCCAGCGAATATGGGACCTCCGGCGAATTATTGCGCCCGGTTTCTGCGGTATACGCAGAAACCGGCATGCGCAGGGTATAATAACCGCTCTGCGGTTATTATACCCTAATTCCAGAGAACTGTGGGGGATCTCGATAAAATTTAAAAATTATTTTACCCGCAGCTGACAAAGGCACCCTCTCCCTTCCCTGGATTTACGTACACCATTTTCCTGAATTCTCAAAGATTATTCTCATTCTTATGATCCTCTCCCTCCATATCCAGCACTGCCTTCGCCCAAGCCTTAATATCCTCGGGTATATTCTTATCTTCTTCAAGATATCTCCGAAGCTCCGCAGTATTTATTCTCACCTGGGAACTCATTCTTACTATTGCACATACACCTTCTCTGAGGCCTTCCTCTTTTCCTTCTCTACGCCCTTCCTCTTTTCCTTCTCTGCGGCCTTCCTCTCGCATCATCTCTAACTCTTCCCACTTTTGCATAGAGCGTTCCCACCTTTCTTAATATTTTATCCCTTTTTGACCAATTCTGCAGTATCTAACGCTTCCTTCGCCCAGTTTTTCGTCTCTTGGGGCATGCTTTTATCCGCTTCGATATATCTCAAAATCTCTGGGGCATTCATTCCCAGGTGGGTACATATTCTCACTATGGCACAGGCACCTTCTCTGCGGCCTTCCTCTTTCCCTTCTCTGCGGCCTTCCTCTTTGCCTTCTCTACGGCCTTCTTCTTTTCCTTCTCTGCGGCCTTCTTCTTTTCCTTCTCTACGCCCTTCCTCTCGCATCATCTCTAACTCTTCCCAAGCCTGCATATACCTGACCCCCGTTTCTTTATCTTGCTTTATTTGTGTGATTTTTTCATGTAATTTGCATATATTCTTGGAGCTTCCCGGGAGTACTTTGCCCTGCTCCATATAGTTCAGCAGCTCGATCAGCTCCGGTGAAATCTCCTCCGGATTTTCCCCCTGTGTGTTGAGAAAAATTCTCACCGCACCATCCTCCAAGGGCTGCCCTGTCTCCCTGCAGCACTGCCGGAAGGTGTAGCGATATCTTTTCTCTCCCAATAGGTCAAAGGGCATAATCATAACCCAGAAGCAGTCCGGCAGCTGATTAAAGTCCCGGATTCCCCTGGACAGCAGCGACCGGTCTACGGTTCCCTGATACAGACGGCTTCTCCGCCGGAGATTTCCCGTATCCTTCTTCTGCACTTCCGTATTATATGCCCTGCCCTCCTTATCCATCACCCAGCCATCCAACCGGATGGATCTTCTGTTTGGATGGTTCCGCACTTCCTTCTCCGTCTCAGGAATCCAACGCAGCTGAATCTCCCTTTGAAAAATTGTTTTGAGAATATATTCGTGGATCCAGGGATCTTCCATCGCCTCCGCAAACAAGAACCGATCCAGCATGCACATATTCTCTAATGGTTCCATTACTTGAACCTGTGCCAATAAGCTTCTCCCCTTTCATGATAGACTCGCCGGGCAATCCGGCGAAAAGATTTGATGTTTAAGACGTTTAAGATGTGATACATTGATCTTATTATTAATTGCAATTATACATAAATACTTTGCATTTGTCACTAGTTACATTTTTCATATGGGTATATAGGGACTTATATGGTGGAGACATGCCTGGTCAATAGCAAGTTGAGACGCGAGAATGGAGAATTAGAAAGGCTAGGATAAAGTTAATGCTTTTAGATAGCTCAAATTGAAGAGGTTGACCCTAAGTTTATCTTTCTGTATATCATGCGTTTGTGCTCAGCCTGCGCCGCTTTGAGCCTGTAGTCTCGAAGCTGTGCTCGGCAAATTCGCACAAATCGCATGATTATACAGGAAGTAATTCCTTTGAGGACAACCTCTGTGTAATGTAAGAATCTTTCTTTGGTTTTACTTTAGTATCAAATTTCAAAGATTAGGATATCCAAATTCCGTCTGTGAAAGAACTATTGCTCTCCCGACCATAACCAGATTTCTCACAAGCATGATAGCCACGGAGACGGTAATAGTAGCCTCCCGGTACGGTTATAGTATTAGACCTCCCTAACGAAGTATCATCTGTAGTGCTATATTTCCAGCTGGTATAGCTGCTCCAACCATTTCCAGAGCTTCTTTCCAGATAAATATTTAACTCTATTCTGTCGCAAATTCTGAAACAAGATGTATTGCCATAACAATTAATTTGACAATTACCTTTATTTGTTATGGTAACTCTACCACTGTCTAAAATAGCTCCTCTTAATACATTGTGGAATTCTCCAGTAGACTCCTCTTCATACGTTAATTTCGATCCGTCTAAAGTTTCTTCGGCATATACTGTTACAGAAAAGATCATGCAAATCATAAATAAAATAACTGGAGTTAAATGCTTTATTTTCCCTTTTATTGCCATAATTGTCCCCCTTCATTCTTACATTACTCCAGCAATACGACTTTCACGAAAAAATATAACACTAATATTGCATTTCCTCCAAAATTTTTATCATTTCATGTTCTTCTACCATTGCCGATAGCTCATATGCGTGATTTTTATAGCTCCATCGAACACTAATATTATTATCTGTAATTTCTCCCTCTCTTGTTTTCAAGATAAATTTTATATTATTAAGATCAACTTCTCGTTCTTCAAAAGTCTGACCATCCAAAACTATACCTTGAGATTTCTCTTCTTTACTATTTGCCACTCTAAGCGAAAGCACAGATTCATTACTCAATAAGTAAGTCATTAAGGCTTCTCCAGCTTCCTTGTAAATATCTAACTTCACAAACTCCGTCCCATCCGGCAGGTAAAAAAACTCAGGCACAGGAATCCCCAGCTCTTCTTCAATCATCTCGCGAGCTTCCAGTTCTGTGACATCGGACAGTTTTCTGTCCTCGTCGTTATTCATTCTCACATTCTCCCCACTGCCAAAGACCTGCTCTACTTTCTCCATCACCCACAGTCGGTTGCCTTCACTGGTCATGGAGAGGCCGAAGATTCCAAGGCAGGCCACCAGAAGCACCGAGGCGGCCTTGAGGGCTCCGTAGCCGCGCCTCCTTGCGGATGTTTTTGCGGCGGCGCCGGCAGTACCGGGGCGGGCGCTCCGGCGGAAGCTGCCAGTCCCGCGGGCGGCGCCGCTGATCCCGCTCCCCGTACCGGCGGAAATATTCCCACGGGAAGCCTGGGCGCCCAGGGAGGCAGCCGTACCGGCGGCATCCGGTACGTTCCGGGGACGCAGATGAACCACGGCGAAGCCCGTAACTCCCTCCTTGATGCCCTCCGGAATACAGTTCGGATCGCTGTTGCTGGTGAGTAGCACCTTGCCGGTGCGCTCCTCCTCCTGATGAATAGACTCCAGGATCTTCCCGAACAGAGCCTCCCGGTCGCCGGGCTTCTCTTCCAGGACTACATCCTTCGTCTCCTGCTCAATGCGCTCCGCTTCCCTCTTCAATTCTTCCCGGATCCATTGATCCTGTTTCTGATCTTTCCATTCATCCTGCATCTGCACTTTTCTCCTCTGGCTTCTCCTAAGTTCTTGACTTTTCCCTCCAACAAGGTAATAATTGGGATAGTATCCAGATAAATAGGAGGAGCATTATGAAACATATCGTTCTCACCGGAGGCGGGACCGCAGGCCACGTCACTCCGAATATCGCCCTGATCCCCCGTCTGCGGGAGCTGGGCTATAAAATTTCATACATCGGTTCCTATGACGGAATCGAAAAAAAATTAATTGAGGAATTAGACATTCCCTATTATGGCATCTCGTCCGGCAAGCTGCGCCGTTACTTCGATGTAAAAAATTTCACCGATCCCTTCCGGGTGCTCAAGGGCTTTCGGGAAGCCCGCAAGCTCATGAAGCAGCTGAACCCGGACGTGGTATTCTCCAAGGGCGGCTTTGTCACTGTCCCTGTGGTTCTGGCAGCCAAACGCTGCAAGGTTCCCGCCATTATCCACGAGTCAGACATGACTCCCGGTCTGGCAAATAAATTATGTATCTCTTCAGCTTCCAAGGTATGCTGCAATTTCCCGGAAACTGTTTCCTGCCTTCCCCAGGGCAAGGCCGTCCTCACCGGAACGCCCATTCGCCAGGAGCTGCTCTCCGGCGACAGGCTGCAGGCTCTGGAGTTCACCGGCCTGTCCGCCGGCAAGCCCACTATCCTGATCATCGGCGGAAGCCTGGGATCTGTGGCAGTAAATCATGCGGTACGGGCAATTCTGCCCGAGCTGCTTAAGACTTTCCAGATTATTCATCTCTGTGGAAAAGGTAAAATCGACGACTCCCTCCGCAATACAGAGGGGTACGTCCAGTACGAATACATTGAGAAGGAGCTGGCAGACCTCTTCGCCCTGGCGGACGTGGTAATCTCCCGGGCCGGTGCCAACGCCATCTGCGAGCTCTGCGCCCTGAAAAAGCCCATGCTTCTCATTCCCCTCTCGGCCAACGCCAGCCGCGGAGACCAGATACTGAACGCCCGCTCCTTTGAAAAGCTGGGCTACAGCATGGTTCTGGAGGAGGAAGAGCTGAACAATCAGGTGCTTCTGGATACCATCCGCAAGCTCTACGAAAACCGGCAAAGCTTTATAGACGCCATGGCCCTGGGAGGCTCCACCGATTCCATCGGCAAGATCCTTCAGCTGATTCAGGAGTGCGCCAACAGCCACTGACGGTTAGAGCTAACCGCTGGCGCTCCTGATGCCGAAATTCGGCCGCGCCCATCGTCAGCTGCCCTTGGGGGTGTCGCATTATTCGAGATATTCCTTTAATTGCGACGCCCCCCCCTTTTATCGGCTAGAACTCCGGGAAGTCCTTTCCGAAGGTTTCCCGGATCCAGGCTCTGGCCCGGCAGAGCTTCTTTCTTAGGCTGGACACGGTAATTCCCTTCTCTGCCGCCAGGTCCTTGGGCTTCTCATTTCCAAAGATCAGACGCACCACCAGCTCACACCAGGCAGGATTCTTTTTCTCCAGCTCCCAAAACAACGTTTTCTGGAACTCCCTGCGCTCCACCTCTTTCTCCAGGTTAGTGCGCCCCGGAATGAAGTATGTGGTCTCCAGCGGCTGCATCTCCCACTGCCGGTGATTCTTTCTCCAGCAGTCGATGGCTCTCCACTGGGCATACAGCAGCAGCCACTCTCCCATCACATCCTTCTCAACCTCATTCCATTTCTGGCACAGCTGGAAGAACACCTCCTGACAAACGTCCTGCGCCATATGGTAATCATGCAAAATATCTACCGCCGCCTTCATCACCTTCAGATAATGACGCTGATAAATCTCCTGAAATTCCCGCTCCTCCATGGTAACTCTCTCCAATCCGTCTCACAATTCCCGGTAATATTCTCCAAAATTTTCCCGTATCCAAGTGCGGGCGCGATGCAGCTTTGTTCGCAGATAAGGAAGATTGATTCCCAAATCCCTGGCCACATCTTCCGGTTTTTCGTTATTAATCACCAGGCGCATCACTATTGTATACCAATCCGGATTGTGTTTCTCCAACCTTCGGAACAAACGCTCCTCAAAGTCCTTGATCTCTACTTTCTTTTCCACATTTTCTCTGTCGTGTATATCTATATGATTTTCCAGGCTGCTGTTCCGCTGCTCCGGCGTCACCTTGCGGTACATATCGATGGACTTCCGGCGAGTGTTTACCATCAGCCAGGCCCCCACCATATCCTCATCTATATGATCGTGAACCCGCACCAGCTGAATAAAAACCTCCTGGCATATATCCTGAGACAGATGATAATCGTGCAAAATCCCGTATGCAGCTTTCATTACCCGCAGGTAATATTTCTCATAAACGATTTCTATCCGTTCCAGCTGCATTTGTTTCCCCCACTGCCTTACAGCTCGCTGGAAACCAGCCGCACAAGCTCATCCCGGTCCTGATCGGTAAGCGTTCCGGGCTTCCAGCCTAATCCCACCTTATCATTATCATAGCGGGGAATCAAGTGGATGTGGAAATGAAACACCGTCTGACCCGCGGCAGCGCCATTATTCTGAACCAGGTTCAGTCCGTCGCATTTCAAGGCCTTCTTCATGGCCTCCCCCATTCTTTTAGCCAGGCTGGCCGCCTTTCCCAAAAGCTCCTCGGGCATCTCATAGAGATTTGCGTAGTGCTCCTTGGGCAAAATCAGGGCGTGGCCTCTGCTGGCCGGACCCAGGTCAAGAATCACCCGAAAATCCTGGTCCTCATACAGGGTTGCTGCCGGGATCTCTCCTCCCGCAATCTTACAAAAAATACAGTCACTCATCTTTTTCTTCCTCCATTTTGTCGTATTTTGTCAATATTTGCAATACTAATTTGTTTGAATTTCCCATATTCTGGTGATAGACTACTGGAAAAGGAGGTATACGGATAATGGACAAGCAAATTACCCGCCGGGATTCCCTTTCCCTGTCACAGATTTCCCACGAGCTGCGCACCCCTGTGACCCTGATCAACAGTTATCTGCAGCTCTTCTGCTCCTCCCACCCGGAAGTAAAGACCTTTCCTTATTGGAAGGATATTATGGAAAATATGGAACTTCTCAAGGAACTCCTGGGAGCCCTCTCCCAGTATAACCGCTCAGAGCAGCTCCAGCGGCAGCCCCTGGCCCTGGATCAGCTGGCCTCATCTCTGCTCCTCTCCATGGAGCCGGTCTTCAGGGAGCGCCGGATACAGGTACACACCTGCTTCCAGGAATCCCTTCCTCCCATGGCGGGCGACGCCCTCAAACTCCGCCAGATCTTTTTCAATCTGCTGAATAATGCCATGGATGCCATGCCCCAGGGGGGAACTGTGACGCTGAAGCTTTTCTGCCAGGGCGCCCGGATCCATCTGACTGTGGCGGATACCGGGGAGGGTATTCCCCCGGAAAAACTAGATTCCATTTTCCAGCCCTTTGTCACCTCCAAGAAAAGCGGCACAGGCCTGGGACTTCCCATCGTCCGCCGAATCACAGAGGCCCACGGGGGCCATGTGTCCGCCGCCAGCCCGCCGGGGGAAGGCGCCTGCTTTCATCTCACTTTTCCGGCCCTCTCCGCCGGTACAGAAGAATCCCCAGCAGGAACCCGCTGACCAGTCCGCCGATGTGGGCCGCGTTGTCCACCTGAGCGCTGGTAAATCCGTAGTATATGGATAGTATGGCCATCAGCGCCAGCCGCTGCACGGTCATCTCCTCCAGCCGTCCCTTTCTCCTGACCAGGACATACAGCAGGCCTCCCACCACCGCGAACACACAGCCGGAGGCTCCGGCGGAAACCACCGGATCGCCGCTTCTTATATCCAGATACAGGGACAGCAGATTGCCCCCCAGGCCTCCCGCCAGATAAAGAAATAAATATTTCAAATGCCCCAGCTGGCTCTCCAGGGCATCCCCCAGGAAGAGCAGAAGCAGCATATTATTGAATAAATGCTGAAAACCAAAGTGGTAAAACATGCTGGTGAAGAGCCTCCAGTACTCCCCCGCCTGAATAAGCGGCGTGTAGGAGGCGCCCCAGCGGATGGCCCATCCATTATCCAGAGTACTTCCTGCAAGCTCCGCCAGCAGAAACAAAATCCCATTGATCCCTATCAGCAGCAGATTCACCCAGTTTTTCTTTGGGTTGCTGAAAATCTTCTCCAGCGCATCCATCTGACCGCTCTCTGATGTCGGCCTCACAGCTGGTAGGCCTCCGTTTTCCAGAGTTCCTGCTTCTCCCAGCCTCCGGCAATTTTCTCCATGAGCTTCTCCAGGCTGGGGATTCCGCTTAAGGCGTCGTACTCCGCCACACAGGAGGCTCCGGCGGCAGCAGCCAGCTGCAGGCACTGCTCCAAAGTCATCCCCTCCAGCATACCTGTCAAAAAGGCAGCAATGGTGGTATCCCCGGCCCCGGTGCCGGAGCGGATTCTCCTGGGCCGGTAGCTCTTCTCGAAGCCCTCCCGGCTGCTCCAAAGATCAGCGTCAAGCTCCACCCGGGGACCGACGCCTTTCAGAATTTCCCTATGGGCTGTCCGATAGTAAATCCCCGGAGCTCCGCACTTGATCAGAAGCACCTTGGCCCCCATTTCCATCACCTGGTCTGCCAGGGGCCTTATATCCTCCCGAAGGCTTAAGACCTCCGTCACGTCCCCGGAGGTTCTCTTACTCCAGGCCTCATAGCGCTCCCGGTCCAGCATAAAACACAGCTCCTCCACGCTGGGCACGAAGAAATCCACATAGGGCAGCACCCGGCTTAAGACCTTTTTCCAGTCCACCTTTCCCGCGGGGGAATTGGGATCCACCGCCGCCATATCCAGGGAAGTGGCGATTCCTCGCTGCTTCATGGCCCGGTACATCCGCACCAGCTCTTCCCCGTCATTCTCATACAATTTCCGCATGACCGTTGGGTAGCCGAAGTGAAACAGAGCCCCATTCTCCAGCTCTGCTTCCGGCACATCCTCCCCGGAAAATCCGTTGTTGGCCCCGCTGTTGTGCAGGAAAATCCGGTCAATCCCCGGTATAGCCAATACGATGGTGTACCCGGTGGAGTCCTCCTGAGAGACCACCAGGCCTTTTCCGCAGCCGTACTCATCCAGCTGGCTGCGCAGAACCCGGCCAAAATCGTCGTCCCCGATTTTTCCCACCAGGGATACCTCCGCCCCCAGGGCCTTCATGGCAAGCCCGGTGTTGGAAACTGCTCCTCCGCAGTGAATGTTCGCCTCCCCCACCTCGGCCAGCTTTCCGGGGGATAGGATCTCCTCCAACCGGCTTCTCTTCTCCCCTTCAAAAGCAGGGGTAATATCCAGGCAGATATGGCCGGCCACAACTGCCTTCTTCTTCGTTTTTCCCATAGGCCTTCCCCTTTCTGAATCCTTCTATTCAAAAAAAGAGGCAGGTCTGTTGGCTCTGCCCCTTCGCTACTCTCTCTATCCCACACGAAGGCGGAACTTTTGAATTTCCTTCTCGCTGCTGACCCTCTCGATCTCTGCTCCCAGGGTTCTCAGCTTTCCTTCAAAGTCCTCGTAACCCCTCTGAATATAAACAATGTCGTCTACCACGGAGACACCCTCCGCAGCCAGACCTGCAATCACCAGTGCGGCTCCTGCCCGCAGATCCGGAGCGCTGATTCTGGCGCCGGTGAGCGTCTCCACCCCATCAATGATGGCGGTATTGCCCTCTACCTTAACCGATGCGCCCATCCGCGCCAGTTCGTCCGCGTATTTAAAACGATTTTCAAAAATACTCTCGGTCACAATGCTGGTTCCCTTGGCCAGAGCTAAAGTCACCGCAATCTGCGGCTGCATATCTGTAGGGTATCCGGGATACGGCTGAGTCTTCACATGGGTTCTCCCTAAGCGCCCGGTGGCGATCACCCGCACCGCATCGTCAAATTCCTGAACCTCGCAGCCGATCTCCTCCAGCTTAGCCGTGATGGCCTCCAGATGCTTGGGAATTACATTCTTCACCAGAACATCCCCTCTGGTGGCAGCCGCCGCGAACATATAGGTTCCGGCCTCTATCATATCGGGAACTATGGCGTAGGTGCTGGCGTGAAGCTTCTCCACTCCACGGATCCGAATCACATCCGTACCGGCCCCTTTGATGTTGGCTCCCATACTGTTTAAGAAGTTTGCCACATCCACCACATGGGGCTCCTTGGCCACATTTTCAATAATTGTGTTTCCCCGGGCCATGGCGGCGGCCATCATAATGTTGATGGTAGCTCCCACAGATACCATATCCAGGAAAACATGAGCTCCCACAAGTCCTTCCTCCGCCTTGGCCACGATGGCCCCGTGCTGAATCTGGACCTTGGCGCCCAGGGCCCGGAAGCCCTTCAGGTGCTGGTCAATGGGGCGGCTTCCGATATTACAGCCTCCCGGCAGGGGTACCTCCGCCTGCTTATACTTGCCCAGCAGCGCTCCCAACAGATAATAGGAAGCTCTGATCTTCTTGATATAATCATAATCCACGCTGACAACGCCTATGGTGGATCCATTTATCTTTACGGTATGGCGGTCGATCCGCTGTACAGTGGCCCCTATACACTCGATAGCCTCCAGCAGTACGTTGATATCGTTCACATCCGGCAGATTCTCCAGGGTCACCGTCTCGTCGGTCATGATGGCTGCCGCCAGGATACCCAGAGCTGCGTTTTTTGCTCCCCCGATCTCAACTTCTCCAACTAAAGGATTGCCACCTTTAATTACATACTGTTCCATAGTTCACCTCATATTTATTTATACTCGCGTGTGCGGCGGGTGAAAACCGGTCTCTCGCGGCCTTATCAGCCAGTCCTGCAAAGTGCCGGTTAGACATATGATATACCCTCTTCATGAATTTGTAAACAAAAATTCATTATTTCTTTAATAAATATCCCGCGCTCCCCTGCCTTCAGTTACTGTCCAAGGCTCTCCAGAATGGTCTGTAGCGTCTCCTCGATATTCTTGTCTTCCTCGTCAATCACCAGATCTGCGTACTGCTCGTAGAGAGGAATCCTTTCCTTATAGATATCCAGGAGCGTCTGTCCTTTCCTGACAATCACGCCTCTTCCGTGAAGGTTCCCCAGCCGCTCCTGCAATTTCTCATAGGACAGGCGAAGATAGACGATCTTCCCTATCCGTCCCAGATTTTCCATAGCTTCCCGGCCATATACCACACTCCCTCCCGTGGCAATGACCGCATTGTGTGTATCTATGGAGCGGTTCACCTGATTTTCAATCTCAATAAATCCGTCTATTCCGTCTTCCTCGATGATCTGTTTCAAAAGACGTTTTTCCTGTCTCTGTATCAGGAGATCAGAATCTACAAACTGAAAGCCCAGCTCTTTGGCCAGAATCACGCCTACCGTGCTCTTACCAACACCGGGCATTCCAATCAATATAATATTATCCTTCATAAATAGGCACCTTCCTTGGACTATTTTATCACAGGGAAGGGTAACTTTCAAGGGAAAGGGCCGTTTAACCGGGTTTTCGGCTTAATTTTGTCACATTTCCCTGATTTTCCTCCTTTTATCCGAACATAGTTTCTGGTATACTAGACAAAAGAGAGGAGAAAATTGGTTTATGGAACGGATTATTTTTCATATTGATGTAAATTCTGCATATCTCAGTTGGACGGCCCTGGAGCTTTTAAAGGAAAATCCTGAAGGCCCCGATATCCGCACAATCCCCGCCATCGTAGGCGGAGACCGAACTACCCGCCACGGCATTGTGCTGGCAAAATCCCAGATCGCCAAAAAACAGTATGGCATCCGCACGGCGGAGCCCATCGCCCAGGCGCTGCGAAAATGTCCTTCTCTGACCATTGTTCCGCCAAACCACGCCCTTTATGCCAAGCGCAGCAGGGAATTAATGGATTTTCTCCGCACCATCACCCCGGATCTGGAGCAGGTGAGCATCGACGAGTGCTTTCTGGATTTCACCGGGATCGCTCACCTCTACCCTTCCCCCCTGGAAGCCGCGGCCTATATCCGCCGCACCGTCCGGGAACGTCTGGGCTTCACGGTAAACGTGGGGATCTCTTCCAGCCGGGTGCTGGCCAAAATGGCCTCTGATTTTGAGAAACCGGATAAAACCCACACCCTGTGGCCCCGGGAAATCCGCGAGAAGCTGTGGCCCCTGCCCATCGACCAGCTCTTCATGGCCGGGCACTCCTCGGTGGCTGTGCTGAAAAAGCTGGAGATCCGCACCATCGGAGATCTGGCCCGCTCGGATCCCCAGCTTATTTCTCTCCACTTAAAAAGCCATGGGCGTATGCTGTGGGAATATGCCAACGGCCTGGACGAAACTCCGGTGGCCAGCGAGCCCGCCGATCTTAAGGGTGTAGGCAATTCCGTAACCCTCTCCTCCGACGTAACTTCCGCCCTGGAGGCCAAAAAGATTCTCCGAAGACTGGCGGAAAAGGTGGCAGGCCGCCTGCGGGCAGACAATAAGTGTGCTTTCGGCATCTGCGTGGAGATCAAGTACAGTGATTTCACCAGGGTCTCCCACCAAACCCAGCTCACTGCCCCCACTCAGACCTCGGAGACCATCTACCGGACCGCCTGTCAGCTCTTCGACGCCCTCTGGAGCCAGGCTCCCATCCGTCTGCTGGGCATCCGCACAGGAAAACTCACCGACCCGGATACCCCGGTACAGCTCTCCCTCTTTGATCTGCAGGCCCCAAAAAGCCAGAAAGAGAAAAAGCTGGACGAAGCTCTGGATAAGATCCGCAGCCGATACGGCAAGGATTCCATCCGGAGGGGATTCTAAGGAGCCTTCTCATTAACCCAACCGAGTCCAGGAGCTTATTCCATCGCAAGCGGAAAAGAGCCGCCGCACTTACGTGCAGCAGCCCTTCTCCGCTTGTAAATCTTCGGGGCAGGAAAAATGGAAAACCCGCCCCATCTATTATAAGGAAATTAGCAAATACCGTAATTAGCAGATGCCCTGAGCCAGCATTGCCTCGGCAACCTTCTCAAAGCCGGCGATATTGGCGCCCATCACATAGTTGCCCTCCATGCCGTAGCGCTTGGCGGCCTCGCTGATGTTGTGGGTGATACCAACCATGATGCTGTGCAGCTTAGCGTCAACCTGCTCGTACATCCAGCCGGAACGCTCGCTGTTCTGAGACATCTCCAGAGCAGAGGTGGCAACTCCGCCGGCGTTGGCAGCCTTGCCGGGGGCAAAGATCACCTTGTTAGCCTGCAGGTACTCGGTGGCCTCCAGGGTGGTAGGCATGTTAGCGCCCTCGCAGACAGCCAGAACGCCGTTGGACACCAGCATCTTGGCATCCTCCAGGGTCAGCTCATTCTGCGTTGCACAGGGCAGCGCCACGTCAACCTTCACACTCCACACGCCCTTACCCTCATGGTACTCAGCCTTGGGACGATACTCCAGATACTCCTTAATGCGGCCGCGGCGCACTTCCTTGATCTCCTTCACCGCTTCCACATCGATGCCCTCGGCATCGTAGATCCATCCGCTGGAATCGGAGCAGGTAACTACCTTGGCGCCCAGCTGATGTGCCTTCTGCATAGCATAGATAGCCACGTTTCCGGAGCCGGAAACAGCTACGATCTTATCGCTGATAGAAATTCCGTTTAACTTCAGAAGCTCGCTGGTCAGATACAGCAGGCCGTAACCGGTGGCCTCCGTACGCACCAGGGAACCGCCGTAGGCCAGACCCTTGCCGGTGAGCACGCCCTCGTATCTGCCGGTCAGCTTCTTGAACTGTCCGAAGAGATAGCCGATCTCGCGTCCGCCCACTCCGATGTCTCCCGCGGGAACGTCGGTGTCGGCGCCGATGTGCTTATACAGCTCGCTCATGAAGCTCTGGCAGAAGGCCATAACCTCTCTGTCAGACTTACCCTTGGGGTCAAAATTGGAACCTCCCTTACCGCCGCCGATGGGCAGTCCGGTCAGAGAATTTTTGAAAATCTGCTCAAATCCGAGGAACTTGATGATGCTCAGCGTTACAGAAGGATGGAAGCGAAGACCTCCCTTGTAAGGTCCGATTGCATCGTTGAACTGTACGCGGTATCCGGTATTCACATGAGCCTGCCCCTTATCGTCGACCCAGGGTACACGGAATACAATCTGGCGGTCCGGCTCAACCAGACGCTCCAGCAGAGCTTCCCTGCGGTAACGTGCCTCGTTGGCATCAATGGCCGGCTTCAGGGTCATCAGTACTTCCTTCACTGCCTGATGGAATTCCGGCTGACTGGGGTTCTGTGATACTACTCTCTGATATACTTCATCAATATAGCTCATGTTGATTGCTCCTCTCAGATAATTTCCTTTAATCGCTTTTGCGGCGTCTCTGTGCTCCATTATAGCACCATCATTTTTAAAGCACAAGTGGAAATTGTAAAAAATTGCAAGTTTTATCTCTCAATCATTCATTTTACTCCTGGAAACCCCAATTTTTTCCTTATACTTCCCGATTATGCGCAGGAAAGGAACAATTCTTTTGCATTTTATCCTGCAAAACACTTCATTTCACGCAAAAACAGCGGGACTACCCCGCTGTTTCCTGCCGAGACTTACCGTCCCCGCTTTTTCCTCTTATTTTTCTTTACACTGTACCCGAAGGTACCCAGCATGCTTCCCAGACCGTAGTACTCCCCGTGGGAGTAAACGATAGGCCGGGATCTGTCCAGGTGCAGCTTTCCCCGCTCGTCCAGAAGCCCCGGATCCACATGCACCGCCAGCACCTCCGCCACAAACATATGGTGGCTGCCCAGCTCCAGCACCTGCTTCACCCGGCACTCCAGATTCACCGGGGATTCCCCCAGCAGAGGCGCGGCTACCTTGGAGGCCGCCTCCCGGGTAAGTCCCAGCGCCTGAAATTTGTCCCCGTCTCTCCCGGAGCGCACACCGCAGTAATCTGTGGCGAAGGCCAGCTCCTCCGTGGTCAGGTTAATGACAAACTCGCCAGTCTCCCTCAGCATAGCATAGGAATACCGCTCCGGCCGAACAGAGATGGATACCATGGGCGGGTTGGTGCAAACCGTTCCCGCCCAGGCCACAGTGATCAGATTGTCTCTCCCCTCCCGATCCGCCACGCTCACCAGCACCGCCGGAAGGGGATAGAGCATATTTCCGGCTTTCCACTCCTGCTTCTTCATGGCTTATCCCTGCTGCTGCCGGTGGATCGCCTCGATCAGCGCCGGGATCAGCTGCTTCTTCCGGGAAACAATCCCCGGAAGCGGGCAGGCGTACTGCTCTACCTTGCCGTGGAAGGCCTCCTCCACCAGATCTTCCGCACCGGCCCCGAAGCACAGCAGCTCCGTGGACTCCTCCAGAATATCCGTCAGCATAAAGAACAGATACTCCACGCTCAGATCCTTGAATTCCTCCTGGATGAAAGGGATCAGCCGCTCCCGGATAGATGCCAGGTTTTCCTTGGACATGGAATTGATCTGCCCCACAGCCAGCCGGATATCCTCGCAGTTGAACTTCTTGAAGTCCTGATAGAAGATATCCTGCGGCGCCTTGTTGCTGAGATCGCTTCCCGCCCGGAACATCTCCGAGGCCAGCTCTTCCATGTTCACTCCCGCGATGGCCGCCAGGGCGTTGGCTGCTTCCCGGTCATAATCTGTACAGGTGGGCGAACGGAACAGCAAGGTATCCGATATAATGGCGGAGCACAAAAGCCCCGCGATCTGCTGGGGAATATCCAGGCCCTTCTCCTGATAAATCTGATACATGATGGTGGCGGTACAGCCCACCGGCTGGTTCCGAAAATAAACCGGATGGATGGTCTCCAGGGAACCCAGGCGGTGATGATCGATAATTTCCAGAATTTCTGTTTCTTCTATATGATCTACTGCCTGGCTTTTCTCGTTGTGATCCACCAGAATCATCTGCTTCTGGTGCACGCTCAGCAAATCCCGGCGTCCGATGGTTCCCACGTACTTGCCCTTCTGGTTGAGCACCGGGAAAGAACGGTAGCGGTTCTTCCTCATGATATCCCCGATCCGATCCGTGAAATCATCTGTGCGGAAGGTGATCAGGTTGTTGGTCTTCATCAAAAATTTCACCGGAATACTCTGGTTAATCAGCCGGGCCACCGTGAAGGTATCATAGGGGGTGGTGATAATCACGCACTCCTTCTCCTGAGCGTACCGGGTGATCAGGGGGGACACCTGGGAGTCCAGGCACACAATCAGGCATTTGGCGTCCATTTCCAGGGCGCAGAGATGATCCTCCGCCCGGTTGCCCAGGATAACCAGATCTCCCTTGCTGATATAGTGCCCCATCATATCCGGGTGCACTGCCCCGATAAATACTTTCCCTTCCGTGTAGTATTCCTTGGGATTTCCCACCAGCACCTTGCCGTCCAGGGTCTCCGCAATGCTCTGATACTGGGTCCGGGCTTTGGCGATGATGGTGTTGTCATAGGCGTCCATGTAGGATTTGGCAATATCGCCGATGGTAATTAACCCCTCCAGGTGCTGCTCCTCGTCGGTTATAGCCAGGGTCACGGCATTTTGCTCCTTCATCAGATACCATGCGCGTTTCAGGGATATGGTGCCCTGTATTCCCTCGATGGGATGAATCTCCATATCCTGCACCTGGGTCCCCACGTCAGGCACGTACGGAGGCTCCTCCACCCCAAAACGTTTCAGCACATAATCTGTCTCCTCATTGATTCTTCCCGCTCTTCTGGGGGCGTAAATCCGGCTGCTGTCCGTTCTGCTCTTAATATCCGCGTAAGCAATGGCGGAACAAATAGAATCAGTGTCCGGATTTTTGTGCCCAATAATGTAAACTTTTCTGTTATTTGGCATAGTTCCACGCTCCTTCTCCAACTATTTTTATCCTAACATCAAATTTCATTTGGGTCAATGACAAATCCGTGTTATAATGGTAACAATATAGGGCTTGGGAAATTTCTTCGCAGGCCCCGAAATGGAAAGCGAGGTACAAAGAATGTCAGAGGAAGTAAGAGAAACTGAAAACATGACCATGGCCGACCTGGAGAAGGAGATTGATGCTTCCTTCCAGCATGTGGACCAGGGCGACGACTTCCCCGTATGGGATAAGCTGCGCCAGTTCAAGGAGGATAAAACCGTTCTCACCGTAACCGTAGAGGGCGTGGTGAAATCCGGCGTCATCGCCTACGTGGACGGCGTCCGCGGATTCATCCCGGCTTCCAAGCTGTCCTTAAGCTATGTGGAGGATCTGGAGCAGTTCCTGAAGAAGGAAATTCAGGTGCAGGTCATCGACGCGGATGAGGAGGGCAAGCATCTGGTGCTCTCCGCCAGAGATGTCCTTCGGGATAAAGAGCGCGCTGAGCGCCGGGCCCGCATTGAGCAGGTTCAGGTGGGCACGGTTATGGAAGGAAAGGTTGAGAGCCTCCAGTCCTACGGCGCCTTCGTGGATCTGGGCGACGGTCTCTCCGGTCTGGTTCATGTTTCCCAGATCAGCGATAAGCGAATCAAGCATCCCTCCGCTGTGCTGAAGGTGGGGGATCCTGTCACCGTGAAGGTGATCGCCATCAAGGACGGCAAGCTGTCCCTGAGCATGAAGGCGCTGCTGGAGAACTCCTCCCAGGAAGAGGTGGTGGAGCATGTGGAACTGCCCAAGTCCGAGGCCATCGGTACCACTCTGGGCGATCTCTTTAAGAACATAAAGCTGTAATCCGCAAAAGGAAAGCCGCGGCAATTAACGAGTATTGTCGTATATTGGTGCAGTTTGTGCGAATTTGCCGAGCACAGCTTCGAGACTACAGGCTCGAAGTGAGCGCAGGCTGAGTACAAACTGCACCAATATACAGAAATATCGCATAATGCCGCGGCTCTTTTTTTGTGGATTACAGCCGGAAAAATATTAAGATTTTCAAAATATTTTAATTTCCCCTTGTATTTTTCTCTTTTTGGCATATAATAGTTGTATCACATAGTTTTCAATACTACTTATTGTTTTAGAGAGGTGTTTGCCATGAAAGAGAAGAAATTTACCATTAAAGACCCCGGCAGTGCCATCACGCATTTTATCGGCTTTATCCTGGCCCTGCTGGGCATTGCACCGCTGCTTCTTAAGGCTGCCAGGGAGCCGGGAGTTCTCCACATCATCTCCATGGCAATCTTTATCCTGAGCATGGTTCTGCTCTATGCGGCCAGTACCATCTACCACACCCTGGACATCAACGAGCAGGTAAACCGTCGGCTCAGAAAAGTGGACCATATGATGATCTTCGTGCTGATCGCCGGAAGCTACACCCCCGTATGCCTCATCGCCCTTCACGGAAAAACAGGGACACTCCTGTGCGCCGCCGTGTGGGCCGTGGCCCTCATCGGTATCCTGGTGAAGGCTTTCTGGATCACCTGCCCCAAGTGGTTTTCCTCGGTGATCTATATCGGTATGGGGTGGCTGTGCGTATTTGCCTTCAACCCCATCTTCCACACCCTGTCCCGCCCGGCCTTCGGCTGGCTGCTGGCAGGGGGAATTATCTACACCATCGGGGGCATCATATACGCCCTGAAGCTGCCCATCTTCAACAACCATCACAAGAACTTCGGTTCCCATGAGATTTTCCATCTCTTCGTGATGGCCGGAAGCTTCTGCCACTTCATTGTTATGTATTGTTTTGTAACGCCTATGCCTGTGTAAGAGCTGGAAAAACAGAAATTGTTCCATGAAGGGACTGCCGCAATTAGCGAATATATCCGTCTATTTGCCCGTTTGTATGAATTTGCCGAGCACAGCCTTGAGACTACAGGCTCAAGGTGAGCGCAGGCTGAATACAAACGGGCAAATAGACGGGAATATCGAATAATGCGGCAGTCCTTTCTCTGCGTCAGCCTCTGCTTTTCCTACTCCCACTGCATGAAGAGCTCCTCCAGGGTGTTTAGGTTCTCATCTGAGTGCTCGATTTCCCGGGCGTAGCGGTAGGCCAGGCGCAGGAAGTCCTCCTGGGTGAGGCTCTCCCCCTGCTCCTGCCAGAGCGCGCAGGCCATCTGACAGATCCACAGGGTGCTGGCCACTGCCAGCATCACCTTGGAATATATCCAGCCGTCGTAGACTGCCCCGCAGAAATACGTATAGAGGAAAAACACCAGTAGCTGCCTCCCGTACCGATTCCAGCGCTCTGCCTGGGGGCTTGCGGCTCCCCAGCTGCCAGAAAAGCGCTCCCAGATCTTTCGGTAGCTCTCCTCCCCCTTCTGAAACAGAAGCCTTTCGGTGCGCTTCAGCTCCCGGGGCCAATCCTGCCCGAGAACCTCCAGCCGCTCCAGGGCGGCGGCCATGCGGCAGCCCAGCCGGTAGCCCTCCAGAATCACTTCCCCGTCAGCCGACGCACATTCTTTTTCCCATTCCTCCGCGCATCTCTCCATATGGAAGAGCCGTTCTTCATCCAGACAGCTCTGCAGCCGTCGCCCCAGCCTAAGGCAGAGAGCCATCCGCCCCTCCAGGGAACGGTTCTCCTGCTGCACCAGCCCAAACAATTTCTCCCGGGCCTCCAGAAGCTGGGAAAATAAGAGCTCGTCAAAGTCCTCATAATCCTCCCAGCACTCCTCCCTGTCGTCAGAGAATTCCACCAACTCCAGGGGCTCCCTCTGTTCCAGCATGATCCGGGCCGCCACCGGGCAGGACAGGGAGAGGGACAGCTCCCTCAGTTCCTCAAACTCCTCCGTGTGCCGGGGATATTCCCGGCAGGTGTCGCAGAGCATGTCCGGCCCCAGTTCCCGGTAAATATCGCAGAGATTTTTCTCATTTAAGAAACTGCAGCGCCCCTGCCGGGATTGCAGGAAGGCCCCCTCCCCCCAGTCGATGGAACGAAAAAGCCGGGCTCCAAAGCTTCCCGGCACCTGCAGATACTCTTCCATCTTCCTCTCGTCGATCATAATCTGCCAGCCTGCGCAGCAGGTGGCCTCACAGCTTCCGCCCACACAGACGAAGCTGTCATAATACTTCGGTTTTCTGTAATTCATCCTTTGTTCCTCTCTTAGCCAGCAGACATTTCTCCCGGCGGGAAAGCTGCTTGATCTCCCACTCCCGGCGCATGGCCTCCTCCTTGGTGGAAAAGGTCTCCCAGTAACAGAGCTGCACCGGCCTGTGGGCCCTGGTGTATTTTCCTCCCCGCCCGGCATTGTGCTCTCTCACCCGCTTTTCCAGGTTATTGGTCCAGCCGGTGTAAAAGCTTCCGTCCGCGCATTGGAGCATGTAGGTGTAGTTCATGATATCTCCCTTGTCATTCTATGTAAAGGGGCGCCGCCGGCGCCCAAGGGCTTCCCCTGAAAAGCCCGCGGCAGTCCCTCATTTATAATAAAGCAATCGATGAAAAAGTGTATCACCCATGGTTTGCCAAAGACTGTAAGCATTTCGATTGCGAATTTTCCAGGGTCTTTCTCATCTCTACCTTATTATACGCTATCTGCGTGTTTTTGTGCAAATCATTCTGTGAGCGGCGCCAGGTACAGGGTGGGATCCACCGGCTGGCCATCCTTAGTCATAGCGAAGTACAGGTTGCTGCCCTCCTCCGCGTAATATTTCGTGGGCGCTGCCACAGCTCCCAGCTGCTGGCCCTCCGCCAGAGTCTGTCCGGCTTCCACCGTCACGTCTTTCAGCTGTCCGTACAAAGCCTGGTAGCCATTGCCCAGATCCACGGTCATCAGGGTACCTACCTCAGCGTCCTCGGTAATGCTGGTCACTGTGCCGGCGCAGGCCGCGTAGACAGGGCTTCCCTCCGGGGCGCCAAGCACCATAGCCGGACTGTACTTGTACACATCCAGGGTGGGGAAGTAAACCGTAGCGTCCATACTGTAATCAATGACCGGAGTTCCGTTCACCGGCCAGGAAATCACTGTGCCGTCGCTGAAATTCAGCTGAGGGCTGTTCTCCACCTGCGCGGAGGAGGTATCCTGCACCGCATCCTCCTGGGGAACTGCAGCGGTATCTTCTGTGCCGGCAGTTACATCCTCGGGAGCTGCAGCTGTCTCAGGGGTCTCCTGCACCACGCCGTTGCCGCTGACATCCGCTGCGCTCTCCCCGGCATTCTCCTCAGGGGCTGCCTGAGCGGAAGAGGCTTCCGTACCGGAACTCTCCTGGGTCCCAGAGGCGTTCTCCTGTTCCTTAGCATCCTCCTCCGTATGTTTCGCCGTCTCTTCTTGGGGACTGTCTCCCTCCGGCAGCATCTCCTGCTCCTGGATTTCCTGGTCTTTTTTATTGACCTCGGAGCGGTACATGGTGACTCCGGCTGCCACTACAGCCAACGCCAGGATACTGCTGGCGGCGATCCGTGTAAATCTTTCCTTTTTCATCATTTTTTCACCTCTATGATCTCATGTTGTATTCATAGAGTTTCCAAAATCAAGGAATTTATACACCTGCCCCCGTCTGAATTTCCGCTTCCGGAAAATACGTTTTTAAAATTTCCTCATAGGATGCTCCCTGGATCGCCATCTGCTGGGCCCCATACTGGCTCATACCCAGGCCATGTCCCATTCCTTTGCACATGAACCGCACCTTGTCCTCCAGCACCTGCACCGTAAAGCAGCTGGAGGAGAGCCCCAGAGCCTGGGCGAAGGTCTCTCCGGGCAGAAGCTCATCCTTCACCTGCATCTCCAGCACATATCCCGCCCCGTCCAGCTTGGCCGCCTTCAGACTGTCCAGATCCTCCTCTGTGAGGGCAAGACCCGGCAGTTCCTCTCCCAGGGCCTGGGACAGTTCCTCCAAAGAGCAGGTTTTCCCTGACAGATAGTCCGGCGACTGGATGTCCCACTGGCTCTCCACACTCTTCAGATAGCCGTACTCCTGCTGCTGGAGCACCTCCGTACCGTCCCGGGTGATCCCGGCGCTCAGATAATGAAAAGCTCCCGGGCACAGTTCCCCCTGCCAGGCAAGAACCTGATCCTTAGTGGCCTCCGCCGCCTGGCGGCAGAGGCGGTAGCTGCGGTCAAATTCCGGGATTCCCTGCAGCTTCTGCATCTGCACCATCACGTCCTTGAGCTGCCCTCCCTCCAGCGTCCCCTGCTTGGCTCCCCGGTACAGCTGGCTGCGCATAAGCACCGCCTGAGCCTTGAGCATTTCCTCCTCCTGGGCAAAGGGCGCCGCCAGATAGGTGCAGGCCGCCACATATCCCTCCAGATCTGTGTCCCTGGAAATAGATACTGCCCCGCGGCCGGACAGGAGCACCGTCAGGACACAGGGCAGCAAAAGCAACACCGTCGCTGCGGCAGCCAGAAATTTCAGTCTCTCCTTCATACGCCCGCCTGTTTCGGTTATTACTTCATCCTATGCAGTTAAAAGCATTTTATGTAGCGCCACCAGAGTTTCTTCCACCAGGGCAGCTTTTCCCAAAGGATTTTGCCAATCTGGCGGTAGAAGCTCCGACACCAGCGAACCTCCTTTAGGGTACAGTCCTCCGTGGAGAAGGCCGCCTTCTGGGCTGTTCGGATAAAATACGGGAACGTTCTGCCATCAAGCTCTGGAAAGCGGTCGGCCATCTGCCGCCCGTATTCCTGATCGTACATATCCCCGGGAGCTCCAAGGCCTCCTGCCTCCAGAATCTCCTGCAGAGCGTAGGAAATCTGCAGGATCGCCTGGCCGGGCTCCTTCTGATTCAGCAGGGCCAGCCTCCTGGAAACCAAGAACATCCGCCGCAGGAGAATCACCGCCGCCAGGGCTGCCGGTATCAAGAGGATCTTCAATATGGTCAGCAGCACTGACAGAACTCCCCCAGAGCGCGCCTCCAGTTGAGTATCCCCCGGGCTCTCAGTCTCCAGCGGAGAATCCGCCGGCTCCTGGCTGGGCTCTGCCGGCTCCGTGGGCACGGGGGTAGTCTCCGCTCCAAGCTCCGGGGTAGGGGTCTCCGGCAAGGCCTCAGCCCCGGAACCGCCGTCCCCGGACTCATAGCCCGGCGTCACCTCCACAGGTGCCCAGCCGTAATCCGGGAGATACACCTCCGCCCAGGCGTGGGCCTGGCTGTCCATCACCTCCGCCTGCCAGCTGCCGTCCTCCTGCTGCCGAAATCTGTCCGCCGGCACCACGTAGCCGGTCCGGTACCGGGCGGGCAGCCCGGCCATCCGGTACAGCAGCACCGCGGTGGTGGCAAAATGTGTACAAAATCCCTGCCGGCTCTCAAAAAAGAAATACTCCGCAAAGTCCTCCCCCCGGGGAAGAGACTCCAGGTCTGTGCTGTAGCTGCAGCGGTTCCTCAGCTCCTCCTGCACCGCCGCGATCAGCTCCTCCCGGGTCAGAGCCTGGCCCCGGAGCTCCTGGGCGTACTCCATCAGCCGTTCCACCCCTTCCGCCGGGATGCTCCTGTAGTGGTCAGAGACGTACGCCTCATATTCCTCCAGAAGCTGCCGGTCCTCAGGAGCCAGATCAGGAGAGATGTTATAGGAATAATAGGCGTTTTCCGGCAGCACCCCCTGGGCGGAGGCCTCCTCCCCCGGGCGCAGGGTCCAGCCGTCCCCCGCCTCGGAGAACTCATCCGTCAGCTGAGCCTCATAGGGCAGATAGCTGTAGTCCCCTTCCACCTGCGCGTAATCCAGGGCAAACTCCGTGCGGAAGCCCTCCAGGACTCCCGCCCTCTGCAGGTTAGCCGTCAGAGCCCTCCGGTACATGTCCTGAACCTGCAGACCCGGATTTATCCAGGCCTCCTGCCACTGCCGTACTGCCCGGTAGAAATCATCCTGGGAGACCTCAGTCCAGCGCTCACCGGTGTACAGCTCTCCCGCGTAGCCCCGCAGGTAAATACTCCTCTCCGGCTTCCGGTCCGTGCTCACGGTCAGCGCCCGCTGATTCTCAAAATCCGGCGAAGCATTGCTCAAGGCTCCGTCCGTAAAATCATGGGGCCCCAGGGCCTCCAGAAAATCAAATTTACCCAGCCCGTCCTCCCAGAGCCATTCCTCGAAGCCTCTCTCCAGGGCTTCCACCGTGTCGTGGTGGGCCAAAAGCCTGGGCTCCACCAGCGGCCGAAATACCCACTGGCCCAGAGCCAGCACCAGAGCCAGGGCCGCCAAGGTCAAAAGTCCGGCCCGCCGCTGGATCCGCCCTCCGGGCAGTTTCCGCCCGTAAAAGAGCACCGCGCTGCCATAGATCGCTCCCATCATCAGGAAAAAAGGAATCTGAGAGGGAATCTCCCCGATCCACAATCCGCCGCTGATTAGGAGAATCACCAGCACCGTCAGCCAGCTGACCGACAGCCGGTACAGAATGCAGGCCCCCATCATTCCCGTAATCCAGCAGAAGATCACCAGCAAAAAGAGGAATACTCCCCCCGGATCCGGCTCATCCACCACAAAGGTTCCCAGGCTTAAATCATAGATAATATTTAATTTAGTCAGGACGATATTGGCCGTCATCCTTCCGCCGGTGAGCAGTCTCTCCCAGTTAAACCAGCAGAATCCCGCCACCCCCGCCCAGAGGGCCAGCTGCCCCCAGGCACAGGTTTTCCTATTCCAATAGATTCCCTGCCACAGGCAGGAAAGCAGGAGCACCGCTGTCAGAAAAGCCCCCCTGTCAATCTCCGGCTCCAGCATCTCCAGCACCGCCAGGCCGCTGCCCAGAGACGCCATCAGATGCACCCCAAAGGGGGCCAGTCTCCCGGCGGCAGCTTTCGCCGCCCGCCTCTGAGGGAGCTGCACCCGCCAGTCACAGACGGTCTCCTGCCGCAGAATCCCTCTGTCGTCAGAGCTCTCCCCGGCAAAATAGCTTCGCAGACTCCCTCGCTTCTTCTTTCTCCCCATTTACACCAGGACCTCCCATTGTTCCAGCGCTTCTTTCATCTGTTCCGCGGAAAACTGCCCGCACAGCTCCCCCTGGCGGTAGACCTTCCGGTCCAGCGTCACCCGCAGCTCTGTCTCGTAAGTCTCCCCGGGATAGCTCTGCCGGTAGAGCTCCGGCAGATCAATATTTTCCCCGTAGGGCCGCCGCCGCAGGAATCGCTGCAGCCACCGGTACACATCCTCGTATTCCGCCACCCGCTGCCTGAACATCCCTCCGGCCTCGGGCTCATACCAGACCACATAGTGGAGACATTCCGCCTCTACCAAAGCCCGGGACAGGGCGCAGGCGAGCTCCGGAAAGCCCTTCATCCACAGGGGCTCCACCACCGTCCCGGAAAAATCCAAAAACAAAATCACCGGGCAGCCCACCGGCCGCCCAAACTCCTTCACCACCAGATCCTCCGAAGCCGCGCTCAGCTTCCAGTGAATCTGCTGGATCCGATCCCCGGGCCGGTACTCCCGCAGCTGAAAAACCTCCGAGGGGTCGTCCCCGCCCCGGCTCTGATCGTACTCCTCGCTGTCCCCCAGGAATTCTCTGGTCTTTAAAGAGAGCTGAGCCAGGGTATCATAGGTTCGCGGCAGCACCACCGCCTGCTCCCGGGCTCCCGCCCTTTTTGGCAGGGAAAACAGCCGAAGGTAGTCGTACACCCGCACCTTTTTCACCGTAAATTCCAGGCATCCGCAGATACCGCTCTCCACCCGGCAGACAAATTTTGCCCGGGCTCCGGCGTCCACGCCCCCGGTGAGTTTTACCACAGCCCGCTCCTCCAGGAACAGATTTTGATACTGAATCCACACATCAATTCCCAGCACCGGCAGCCAGGAGCGGTTCTCCACCAGGATCTCCGCCTCCACCGGAGAACCAGCCTCGGAAACGGGTATGGGGATTCTCAGGGTCAGCCTGAGCCCCCGGACCATCAGCGCCAGAAGGAAAAGCAGCACCGGCACCAGAAGAACCTCCCCGATAAGAAATACCACCAGAACCGTATTCTGATACATGATGGCAAAATAGGCGGTAGCCAGCACCGCCGCCAGATAGCAAAAGAGATTTTTCATAGGCTACCCCTGTTTTCTGCGCACGGAGGGTCTGGGAATCCTCTCCAGAATCTCCTCCAACACCGCCCGGGCCGTCACGTGATTCACCCGGGCTTTGGAATTCAAGCGAATCCTGTGAGCCGTCACATCAATAAAAATATCCGTCACATCCTCCGGCAGGGCATAATTTCGTCCCCGGAGATAAGCCAGCGCCTTGACCATCCGAGCCACCGCGATGGTTCCCCGGGGGCTCACCCCCAGCTCGATCATGGCGTGCGCCCGGGTGGCCTGAACCAGCTCGCCCATATACTGATAGATGGCGTCGTGAATGTAGATCTCCTCCACCCGGGCCTGCATATTCAGCAGATCCGCCCCGCAGATCACCGGCCGCACATCCTCCACAGAGGCTCCGCTGCTCTTGCCCTTGACAATCTCCAGCTCATATTTCATATCGGGATAGCCCATAGTCATGCAGACCATAAAGCGATCCAGCTGGGACTCCGGCAGCAGCTGGGTTCCGGCGCTGCCCACCGGGTTCTGGGTGGCAATCACCACGAAGGGCTCCGGTACCGGCCGGGTAACCCCGTCCACAGTGACCTTTTTCTCCTCCATCACCTGCAGCAGGGCGGACTGGGTTTTCGGAGAGGTCCGGTTAATCTCGTCCGCCAGAAGAATATTGCACATTACCGCCCCCGGCTGGTACTCGAAGGCCCCCTTTTCCTTCTTGTACATAGAAAAGCCGGTGATATCTGCCGGCAGCACGTCCGGCGTAAACTGGATTCTGCTCTCCTTTAGGGCCATGGCCTTGGAAAACGCCAGAGCCATGGTGGTCTTCCCCACCCCGGGAATATCCTCCAGGAGAATATGGCCTCCAGCCAGGATAGCAGTCATCACCTTCACGATACAGTCGTCCTTTCCGATGACGGCCTTCTTCACTTCCCCGATGACCTTAAGCGCCTGATTATCCATCTGTCCTTTCATAAAAGAACCCCCTTATCTTTCCCTCTTAGTTGTCCTCCATTATACAACAGATGGCCCCGTCTTGCAATTTTCACCTTTTTTCCCGGCAGAGAATGTGGTATGCTAGAGGAAACGAATCCACAGGAGGCAGCCAATGAAACAGACCGGATATATTCACATTTACTGCGGAGACGGAAAAGGAAAGACCACCACGGGCATGGGGCTCTGCGCCCGGGCGGCGGGAAGCGGCCTGAAGGTGCTGGTCTACCAGTTTATGAAGGATAATACCACCTGCGAGCGGGCGGTCCTGGAACAGATCCCAGGTATCACCTTTGTGGACGGCCTTCCCCAGGAAAAATTCAGCTTCCAGATGACCGACTCCGAGAAGGCGCAGCGCAGAGGCTACTATGAATCACAATTTTCTCTGGTGACTGAGAAGGCTTCCCGGGAGGGTTACCAGGTGCTCTTTCTGGACGAGATTATCTACACCATCCGGGCCGGCCTCTTTTCCGAGGAACTGCTGCTGGACTGGCTTGGGAAAAAGCCGGAGCAGCTGGAGGTGATTTTAACCGGCCAGGGACCCAGTCCGCAGCTGATGGAGCTGGCAGACTACGTCTCCGAGATACGAAAGCTTAAACACCCCTTTGATCAGGGAGTTCCTGCTCGGCGGGGAATTGAACGTTAGACATAATAAAGAGGTACCATCATGAAGCAACAAGATACTTTTCCTATGGAAATTCTGGAAAATGTGGACGGCTGGGAAACCTTGATGTTCCTGTACAATGCCGCCCTGAAGGAGGTGGGGACGAAGATAGAAATTCTCAACGACGAGTTTCTGCACATCCACCGCTACAACCCCATCGAGCACATTAAGTCCAGGCTTAAGACGGCGGAGAGTATTGTAAAAAAACTAAAGAAAAACGGCTATGAATCTACCCTGGAAAATATGGTGAAGTACGTCAACGATATTGCGGGAATCCGCATTACCTGCTCCTTCACCTCCGACATCTACCGGATCGCGGATATGATTGCCAAGCAGACCGATATCCAGGTGCTCTCTCTGAAGGATTATATGAAAAATCCCAAGGAGAGCGGCTACCAGAGCTATCACATGCTGGTGACTGTTCCCATCTTTCTCTCCGACACGGTGGTGGATACCAAGGTAGAAGTGCAGATACGGACGGTAGCTCAGGATTTCTGGGCCAGTCTAGAGCACAAAATTTATTACAAATTCGAGGGGATGGCTCCCGCCTACATCAGCCATGAGCTCCGGGAATGCGCCCGAATTGTAGCCAAACTGGATGAGCGCATGCTGAGTCTCAACAATGCCATCCTGAATCTGGAAGCCCATATGGAAAACGGCGAAAAAAGAACCCCATAACATGAGGAGTGCCCCGGTCGCTACACCGGGGCATTATTATGAAAAAATTTATGCTTGTAATGATTTCTCATTACAAAGGGCCTTTTTTGAACTGTTTTAAGGATAGCACCTATATATGAACATAGTGTGAATGTGCCGTGAATTTAATGTGAATATGCACAATTATCCAAATATTTTTATCTGTTTTTTATCTAATATAGCCAATCTCTCCTTGATCTGCCGGATCCACATCCCCATGTTCAAAAAGTTTTTCTTTTTTCTTCATTTTTTTTTCACAAAGTAATCACGAATTCCACACATTTTCTTCTTATACTAGACCTATAAAATAATTCAACCATTATTTTATACGCCGTGCCTGGCACGGCACCCCCGGAGACTTTGATCTCCGGAAACTTTCTTTTTCATATGTGCCGGCGCTAGCCGGTCTCCTTCCTTTTTAAAAAGCCAGCCCTACCCCAGGCTGGCTTTTTCGTTGGCAAAAAAATAATTTCTTTTCCTCCGCCAACTCCTATTCTATTCTCTCATCAGCGCGTCGCTCAATCGAGCGAAATCCTCCAGCCTTAAGCTCTCTCCCCGCACTGCCGGAGCAAAACCGCAGCTGTCTATGGCCGCCTCAATCTCTTCCTTGGTGAAATCCAGCTGGGCGTCTCCCCGCAGACCGTTCAGCAAGGTCTTCCTTCTCTGATTAAAGGAGGCCCGGATCAGCCGGAACATCAGCTCCTCATCCTTCACCTGCACCGGCGGCTCCCGGTGAAGGGTCAGGCGGATCACCGCGCTTCCCACCTTAGGCCTGGGCATAAAGCAGTTGGGCGGAACATTGGCCACCAGGTACGGCTGGGCATAATACTGAACCGCCAGGGAAAGGGCTCCGTAGTCCTTGCTCCCGGGTCCAGTCTGCATCCGCATGGCCACCTCCTTCTGCACCATCACCGTGATGGAGGATACCGGCACATGCTTTTCAAAAAGTCCCATGATAATGGGAGTAGTAATATAATAGGGAAGGTTTGCCACCACTTTGATGGGCCTTCCCTGGTTTTTCTCTCTGGCTAAAGCCGCCAGATCCACCTTCAGGATATCCTCATTGATCACGGTTACATTGTCGTATCCGCCCAGGGTATCCTGCAGAATGGGGATCAGGGACCGGTCAATCTCCACCGCGCAGACCTCCCTGGCCGCACAGGCCAGATACTGGGTCATGGTGCCGATTCCCGGCCCGATCTCCACCACAAAATCCTCCGATGTAATCTCCGCCGCCGCGATAATCTTATCCAGCACGTGGCAGTCGATGAGGAAGTTCTGTCCAAACTTTTTTTGGAAGGTGAACTGGTACTTATTCAGCACAGCTATGGTCTCCCGGGGATTTCCCAGGAAGGGTTTCTGTCTCTCCTGCATCCTGTCCACCTTCAATTTAATAGTCAAAATCCTTCTCGTACAGAAGAATCCTGTTATTCTCATCCACCCGCTTCCGACGGGTAATCTTTTTCCGGGATGCCCTGGAAATGGCCTTATCCACCATGTCCTTGACACCCGCGATGGTCACCGGCTGCTCCTCGTCCTGGTTGTCGCCAATGAGGGTATACAGGGCCAGAACCGCCATATCGTCTATCTTGTAGCCCATCTCCTTGGAGTAGGTTCTGGCGAAGGTCACCAGCTCATCGTTGGTAAACACAGGGATGGATATGGTGCTGGTAAACTTCCGGGCAAACTCCGGGTAGTTGGCGAAAAGCTTCTGCAGATTCCGCTTCTCATCCTCGACGATGAGGATCATGCTGTCTGTACGGAACTCCATGGCTCTGGAGAGCTTCTCCACTGCGTCGTCCGTCAGGTGACCCGCTTTCTCGATCAACAGGAAGCCTCCGGCCATATTCCCCACGATCTGCACCGGGTCCCCCAGGTTCAGATCTGCCGCCTCCAGGCTGGCGAACTTAGCTGCCTTTAAGCCCAGCTCCTGGCAGAGAGCCTTTACCATGGCGTCTGACAGACGGGTCTTACCTGTTCCCGGCCGTCCCATGATGGCGATGTTTCCTGCGTTGGAGGTCTTATCTCCGGTGTTGATGTAAGAGTTATGGATGGCCTCAAGGATCTGCTGGTCCATTCCCGGAACCTTCACAAAGTAGGTGAACAGCTTCTTCTGCTCTTCCGTCATCTTCTCCGGCTTAGCGCCCTTATCCAAGGTTCTGGTCTTAGGCTGCTGGGGAATCAGCTGCTCCAGCTCTCTCTCCTCCTGCTCCATCCGGGGATCTCCCGGCCTCTCCTTCAGCTCCTTCAGGGAAGGTATCTGGATGGTGGCATCCGCGGGAGCGCTCTCTTCCTCCTGCTTCTCCTGAGTCATTTCCTGGGTCTTTGGCCCCTCCTGCACAGAGGCCATGGTCTGGGAGATAATGGCATTTTCCAGAACAACCTCCTGGTCCAGAACCTCCTCCTCCAGCTCCTTCACCGGCAATTCCTCGGTGATCTGCGGGACCTCCTCAATCACAGGGAGCTCTGCCGTATCCGGCTCAAGGACGGGAACCTCCTCCGCTTCTGGCTCAAGGGCGGGAACCTCCTCCGCTTCTGGCTTAAGGACGGGAGTATTCTCCCCTTCGGTCTCAAGGGGTTTAACCGGCTCTTCAGCCTTCTCCTCGCCATCCGCGGCCTGGGAGAATTCCCCGGCTGCGATCTCCGCAGCCATGCTGCTGGCCATCTCCGCCAGAAGCGCATCCACATCCGCCTCGTTCATGGGCCGCTTCTCTTCCTGTGCCGGAGCCTGATCTGCCTTTGCCTCCGGCGCCTGCTCCTGCCTCTGAATCTCCTTTAACTCCTCTGCAGGAGCAAATTCCTCCATCTCCAGCGCTGCCGCCGCTTCAGTCTCCGGCTGAACCGCTGCCGGTGCCACAGGTACCTCCGGGCGGATCCTGGTGAGCACATCCTTGAAGCTCTCGGAAAAGCGTTCTTTCAAATCCTGGGGATTGCGCAGATTCTCTGCCGGATCTGTCTCCGCCGGTTTCTCCTGGGGCTCCAGCGCTGCCGCTGCCTCGCTGAGGCCCCGGCTCTCCATAGCCGCCCGCACAGCCTCCGCAAGACCTGCGGACACCTGCACCGCTGCATCCGCTGCAGCCTGGTCACCGGAGAGCTCCTGACTCTTTTCCCCGGTTCCTGGCGCCTCCTGGGGACTCTCCGGCTCCGCCGGTTTCTCCGCTGCAGGCTCCTGTGCGGCCGCAGTCCGGGCCGCCGCCTCCGGGGAAGCCGCCTTAGTCAGCTCGCCGGCCTTGGCAAACTCCGGCGCCGCCTTCACGGTGCTTCCCGCCGCTGCATCCAACTTTTCAATCAAGCGGCTGGCCGGCTCCTTCACCGGCTCGTTGCGCCTGTCATACTTTTCCTGCTGAGAGGGGCTTAAGGGCTGGTACTGCATCTTCAGCTCCATGGCCTTAATCACGTACTTGCCCTCGCTGAACCAGAGAATCAGGTCGTCGCACTCCTCGATACACTTATCCGTCATCCCTGCCCTGCTGTAGAGCTTCGCCAGCTCGTAGGCCCAGCGCTCGGTGTATTCCCATTTCTTGTATTTCTCCAGGATCTCGATCTGTTCCTCGATGGGCGCATGCTTGGCTCTGTAAATCTTATATTTCAGGATGTACTTGGAGTTATCATTGGACGCGTTTTCAACATATTCGGTGTAATATTCCACTGCCTCGTCAAATTCACGCATTTTCAGAGACAGCTCCACAAGACGGTACAGGATCATCTTGCCAATAGGCGCCCGGTGATAAGCCAGAACCAGTATCTCCTTGCTCTCCCGCAGCATCTTGTTGGCCTCATAGATATCCGCCACCATGCAGAGTGTCCGAACACTTTTTACCCTTCGCCAATCGATGGTCTCCACCACGCCCAGGGCCCCCTTATAGTCCCTGGCGTCCACCAGCTTATTTATCTGATCTAACTTAATTTGATACTCGTTCTTGTCCAATATACTCACCTCTGACTTTATCTCATGCCAATTATGCTGATTTTGTACATACTTACAATCATATCAAGTGTACCATACCATATGTACAATGTCAAAAGAAAACCTTGGGAACTTAAGAACTTAAAGGGCCCAAAAATGCAGGAAGAACCGCCCTGTGCCGCGGTTCTTCCCGTCCGTCCCCCAGGGCCCTTTCCGAGTCCCGGTCAACCTCTTAAGCAAATGGATTTTCTCTCCACCAAAAGCCTATTTCTCGTACTCCACCAAAACCGTCTCACCCACGGAGGCGCTGCCCGCATGAGGAGTCACGGATTTCACCTCGTCCATATTGGTGATGATCATGGGAGTCACGCAGCTGTAGCCCTTCCCGGTGATAAATTCCATGTCAAACTCCATGAGAAGGTCTCCCTTCTTCACCGCTGCTCCCGCAGCCACCTTGGGGGTATAGCCCTCCCCGTTTAAGGCAACGGTGTCCATTCCAATGTGAATCAGAAGCTCCAGGCCGTCCCCTGTGGTGATGCCGATGGCGTGCTTGGTGTCCGCGATCATAGACACCGTTCCGTCCGCGGGGCTGTATACCTTTCCCTCCGCAGGTCTAACCGCGATGCCGTCTCCCAGAATCTTCTGGGAGAACATGGCGTCCTCAATATTCTCCAGCAGAACAGCCTCCCCGTTGATGGGCGCGTACAGCTTTCCGCCCTTATCCTTCTTTCCAAATAATCCCTTAAACATTGTACAGCTCTCCTTTCTACATTTGATTTATCTACGCTATAATTTAATTTTTTCCACTCTGATCCCATTGATTCAGAATTGTCCTGGCGGCGCGCACCTGCTCCTCATCCGTCAGGGAAATCTCATACTCGTCCATCCGGGCGCTGCCCATGGACACCGAGGGCTGGCGGTAAACCATCCTGCCGGGCACAGTCTTTTTGCCGGACATGTGATAGGCCTTAGCCCCTGTGCGCTCCAGCAGCTGCGGCAGTACTGCCGCAGAGACTCCCGCCCCGGGCATGATGGTGATCCGGCCTCCCGCCTGCTCCACCAGCAGTTCCAGCAGATCCGCTCCCTCCAGGGCCGAATTTCTCTGCCCCGAGGTGAGGATTGTCTGAACACCCAGCTGAACCGCCTCCTCCAGAGCCACCCGGGGCATACTGCACATGTCAAAGGCCCGGTGCAGGGTCACAGACATCCCCTGGGCCTCATCCACCAGGAGCTTCATCCGCTCCACATCCAGCTCTCCATCAGGCTTCAGGATTCCGATAACGACTCCGTGGGCTCCCAGCTTTTTAAAGAGCCTCACCTCCTCCAGTAGAATCTGAAATTCATAATCCGAATAGCAGAAATCACCCACCCGGGGCCGCAGCAGCACGTGCAGCTTCACGCTGCCGCAGACCTCCTTGATTTTCTGAAAGAGACAGGGGGAAGGACTTAACCCCCCCATGGGAAGTCCGGAGCAGATTTCCAGGCGGTCAGCGCCTCCCTTTACCGCCGCCAGCGCGGACTCCACGGAATCCACACAACATTCTAATACTATCATAAAATCTCCTTAACTGTAAAAAGAATCCTGTTTTTCAGGATTCTCCGCCTGCGGCGGATCGCTTTAGCGACATAACGCCTCTCCGCGCAGTGCGCTCCTGCCCGAAGGGCTTTTTCTGATATACGAAAGTGAGAACTTTCCTATATCAGAACAAAGAAAGGGTGCCTCCCGGCACCCTCCCTTCATCCTTAACAGACGTTATTTACATAATTTCTTGAACTCGTCGGCCACGAACTGTACCTTGGTTCCGATAATTACCTGTACATTGTTCTTGCCCGGACGGATCACGCCGGCTGCCCCGGCTGCTTTGATCTTCTTCTCATCCACCAGAGTGGGATCCTTGATCTCCAGACGCAGTCTGGTGATGCAGTTGTCAATGGAAGTCACGTTGGCAGCGCCGCCTACGCCCTCCAGAACACCCTGAGCCACAGCGGTAAAGTCGTTGTTGGCCAGAACCACCGTCTGCTCAGCATCCGTGTCGTCATCCTCACGGCCCGGAGTCTTCAGGTTGAACTTCACGATAGCGAAGCGGAATACCACATAGAAGATAATGGCTGCCGCAATGCCCAGCGGGATGATCATCCAAGTCTTAGCCGCTGCCGGCAGGGACGCGGAGAACAGTAGGTCTGTGGCTCCTGCCGAGAAGGAGAAGCCTGCCCGGAAGCCCACCAGCGTGGTAGCAAATACGAAGATACCGTACAGCAGAGCGTAGATCAGGTACAGACCCGGAGCCAGGAACATGAACGCAAACTCGAAGGGCTCGGTAACACCGCAGACAAATGCGGAAATAGCTGCGGAGAGCAGAATACCCATAGCCACTTTCTTCTTCTCCGGCTTAGCCACATGATACATAGCCAGAGCCGCTGCGGGAACACCGAACATCATACAGGGGAAGAATCCGGACATGTACATACCCAGACTCCAGGTAACATCAGCGGCGGTATCTCCTGCCCAGAAGTGGGACAGATCGCCGAGTCCGATGGTGTCAAACCAGAATACGTTGTTCAGGGCGTGATGCAGTCCTGTGGGAATCAGCAGACGGTTCAGGAACGCGTAGATACCTGCGCCCACTGCATCCAGGCTTACGATACCCTTTCCGATAGCTACCAGTCCGCCGAATACCAGCGGCCATACAAACAGCAGAATTGCGGATGCCAGGATGGATACCACGCCGGATACGATGGCTACGCAGCGCTTGCCGCTGAAGAATGACAGCCAATCCGGCAGCTTCGTGTTTTTAAACTTATTGTAGCAGGAAGAACCGATTACACCGGCGATAATACCGATAAAGGGGTTGGCGATCTTCTGGAATGCCAGCAGATCGGTGGGGTTCTCCGCAACACCCGGTCTCAGAATGGTAACAACACCCTCGCTTAACAGGGTTGTCATCATCAGCCAGGAAGCCAGAGCAGCCAGACCGGCCGTACCTTCCTTGTCGTCTGCCATACCAACGCCAACGCCGATAGCAAACAGAATTGCCATGTTGTCAATCAGAGCTCCGCCTGCCTTTACCAGGAAGAGACCGATAACGGGAACTACACCGGAGATGTCTCCACCCTGCATGGTCTCAGGACACAGCAGATATCCGATACCCATCAGGATACCGCAGATAGGAAGACACGCTACCGGAAGCATGAGAGCTTTGCCCAGTTTTTGAAGCCACTTCATCATATCAATGACCCTCCTTCTTATATTACGTGAGAATACAGCAAATTTGTTGAAATATGTCAATTTTTATCAACTATTTCGGTTCTATTTGCATACTTTCCTCACATTTTTAATAATTTACGATTATTATAATGGACATCCCTCCAGATGTCAATTTGATTTTTTATGATTAGTTTATGATTTTTTTAGATTTGTCATTTTTTCTTTATAGATCTCAGCAAAAGCGAGCGCCGCAAAGCAAAAGTTTCTTGCGTATTTGCGCAGTTTGTGCGAATTTGCCGAGCACAGCCCGGAGACTATAGGCTCCAGGTGAGCGCAGGCTGAGTACAAATGCGCAAATATACAGAGACCTTTACTTTTGCGGCGCTCGCTTTTTGCGATACAGCCTATTTAATCCAGCTCCATCTTTCCTGTGTAGAGCTGATAGTAGGTGCCTTTCTTGGCCAGAAGTTCCTGATGGTCGCCTCTCTCGATGATCCGTCCGTGATCCAGCACCATGATGGCGTCGCTGTTGCGGATGGTAGACAGCCGGTGGGCGATGACAAATACCGTACGGCCCTTCATCAGGTTATCCATACCCTGCTGAACGATGCGCTCGGTTCGGGTATCAATGCTGGAGGTAGCCTCGTCAAGGATCAGCACCGGCGGATCCGCGATGGCTGCCCGGGCGATAGCCAGCAGCTGCCGCTGACCCTGGGACAGCTCCTCGCCGTCTCCGCTGAGCATAGTCTGATAGCCCTTGGGCAGCATGCGGATAAACTGATCCGCATGGGCCAGCTTGGCTGCGCCGTACACCTCCGTGTCCGTGGCGTCCAGCTTGCCGTACCGGATGTTTTCCATGATGGTTCCGGTGAACAGGTGGGTATCCTGCAGCACGATTCCCAGAGAACGGCGCAGGTCCGCCTTCTTGATCTTATTGATATTGATGCCGTCATAACGGATCTTTCCATCCTGCACATCATAGAAGCGGTTGATCAGGTTGGTGATGGTGGTCTTTCCGGCGCCGGTGGAGCCCACAAAGGCAATCTTCTGGCCCGGCTTGGCGTACAGGCTCAGATCATGGAGCACCATGTGGTCGTCCGTATAGCCGAAGGACATGTCGAAGAAACGCACATCTCCCTTCAGCTCCGTGTAGGTGACGGTGCCGTCCGCCTGATGCGGATGCTTCCAGGCCCAGATACCGGTTCTGTCCTTCCACTCGGTGAGGGTACCGTCCTCCTCCCTCCAGGCATTTACCAGAGTCACGTAGCCCTCGTCCACCTCGGGCTCCTCGTCGATCATCTGGAAGATACGCTCAGCTCCCGCCAGAGCCATAATCACAGAGTTAAACTGCTGGGCCACCTGCATGAAGGGCTGGGTAAAGCTCTTGGTAAACTGCAGGTAGGAGGCCATAACGCCCAGGGTAATCCCACCCACTCCGCTGATGGAGAGGAAGCCTCCCAGAACTGCCGTCAGCACGAACTGCAGGTTTCCGATATTTCCGATTACCGGCCCCATCATGTTGGCATAGCTGTTGGCGTTGGAAGCGCTGACAAAGAGCTCCTCGTTGAGCTTGTCGAACTCCTCCTCGGACTTTTTCTCGTGGTTAAAGATTTTAACCACCCGCTGCCCGTTCATCCGCTCCTCCACAAAACCGGTGACGTTGGCGATGTCGATCTGCTGGCGCACAAAGTATTTTCCACTGTTTCCGCCGATGAATTTGGCCACGAAAACCAGCACGAAGATCATGACCACTGCCAGCAGGGTCAGCAGGGGGCTCAATACCAGCATGGAAATGAAGGTGACCACGATGGTCAGGCTGGACATGAGCACCTGAGGAATCGCCTGGCTGATCATCTGGCGCAGGGTGTCCGTATCGTTGGTGTAAAGACTCATAATCGAGCCGTTGGTGTTCTGGTCAAAATAGCGGATGGGAAGGGTCTGCATGTGCTCAAACATCTCATCCCTCAGCCTGCGCAGAACTCCCTGACCGATGGATACCATCAGACGGGTATAGATAAAGGTGGCAATGACGCCGCAGAGGAAGATGGTCCCCAGCACAGTCAGCGCCTGGTAAAGCTCCCCGAAGTTGGGATCCTGCTTTCCAATCAGCGGGATGATGTAGTCATCCAGCAGGAAGCGCAGGGACAGGGAAACGGAAATAGAAGCTATGGAGCTCATGAGTATGCAGACAAATACCGCCGCAAACCGAAGCTTGTAGGTGCTGGTCACGTACCCCAGAAGCCGCTTGGCTGTCTTGAGGGTATTTTTATCAATTCGTCTCTTCTTCTGGTTCTCATTCATTGTCAGCACCTCCTCTCACCTGTGATTCATATACTTCCCGGTAGATCTGGTTGGTCTTGAGGAGCTCCTCAGAGGTACCGATACCGTTGATCTGGCCGTCGTCCATGACGATGATCACATCCGCATCCTCCACAGAGGAAATTCTCTGGGCGATGATGATCTTGGTGGTATCCGGGATCTCCTCCCGGAAGGCCTTCCGGATCAGGGCGTCCGTCTTGGTATCCACCGCGCTGGTGGAATCATCCAGAATCAGAATCTTGGGCTTTTTCAGCAGCGCCCTGGCAATGCAAAGCCTCTGCTTCTGTCCGCCGGATACGTTGTTTCCTCCCTCCACAATCTGGGAGTTATACTTGGCCGGAAACTCCTGGATAAAGCTGTCCGCCTGGGCCAGCTTACAGACTCTCTGGACTTCCTCGTCGCTGGCATGCTCATCGCCCCAGCGGATATTTTCGTAAATGCTTCCCGTGAAGAGCACGTTCTTCTGCAGCACCATGGATACCTGGTCCCGCAGGGCCCGCAGGCCGTACCGGCGCACATCCACGCCGCCCACCTTCACGCTTCCCTTGGTCACGTCATAGAGACGGGGAATCAGCTGAACCAGGGTGGACTTGGCGCTTCCGGTTCCGCCGATGATACCCACGATCTGTCCGGACTTAATGTGAAGGTTCACGTCCTTCAGAGACAGGGGGCCGCCCTCCCCGGAATAGCTGAAATCTACATGTTCAAAATCAATGTCTCCGTTTTCCACGGTCTCCACCGCGTCTGCCGGATCTTCCATCTCCGGCACCTCGCTCAGTACCTCGGAGATACGCTCCGTGGAAGCCTCGGCGATCATAATCATAACGAAGACGAAGGATACCATCATCAGGGACATGAGAATCTGCAGGGCGTACACAATAACGCTGGTCAGCTGTCCCGTCTCCATGGTGCCGTACACAATGCTCTCGCCGCTGATAAGTACCATCATCAGCACCACCGTGTACATGGTAAACTGCATGGTGGGGGAGTTCCAGGCCACAATCTTCTCCGCCTTGGTGAACAGGTTGTAAACCAGGGTGGAAATCTTGTGGAATTTGCCGATCTCATAATCCTCCCGGACATAGGCCTTCACCACCCGGGCGGCATTGACATTTTCCTGCACGGTGTTATTGAGCACATCGTACTGGTTAAACACCTCCACAAAGTGCGGGTGGGCCTTCTTGGCAATAAAGATCAGAATACCGCCCAGGATCGGTATGGTAATCAGCAGCATCAGGGCAATCTTCACATTGATGGTCAGGGTCATGATCAGCGACAGCACGATCATGATAGGCGCTCTGGCCAGCAGACGGATGCTCATCATATAGGCCATCTGCACGTTAGTGATATCTGTGGTCAATCTGGTTACCAGACTGGAGGTGGAAAAATGGTCGATATTTCCGAAGGAGAAATCCTGGATCTTGTAGAAAATATCGTGTCTCAGATTTTTCGCGTAGCCCGCCGCCCCTGTGGCCGCGTACCTTCCGGCCTTGGCGCCGAAGAACAGCGCCAGCATGGCCATGGCCACCAGCAGCAAGCCCATCTTGACAATGTATCCCATATCGCCGCCTGCAATTCCCACGTCGATAATTTTCGCCATGAGCAATGGAATCAATACTTCCATGAATACCTCAAGAACGACGAATACGGGAGCCAGAATGGATTCTTTTTTATATTCGCGTATGGATTGAAATAGTCTTTTATTCATCGCTGCCTCCTATTTTTTCTTGTTGTTCCTGTTTTGCGAGATTTTCCGACATCTGCTTCAACACCCGGACACAGGTTGCGTAATCTTCCTCCGGGATATCCTGGGCCAGGATATTCTCCGTCTCCATGATGTGCGCAATCACGCTCTCCCGAAGGGCCAGCGCCTTTTCCGTGGGCACAATCTTCTTCAGCCGGGCGTCCTGGGGCACACACTCCCGGCAGACCAGCCCATTTCTCTCCAGCAGCTGGAGAATACCCGTGGCTGTGGACCGGCGGATCTCAAATTCCCGCTCAATATCCCGCTGATAGACATCCTCCACCATAGATCGCAGAAGAATGTGGTTCAAGACAGATCTCTGGGTAGCCGTCAAGCTTCCGTCCTCCTGCTCGCACATCATCCTGCGGCGCTTCAGCTGATGGGACAAAATATGGATCTTCCTTCCCACATAGCGTATCTTACCGCCGTTCTCATCTTCCTGGCACATTCCTTCACCTCCGTCCAGTTAGTTAGCTTCCTATCAGTTAGTCTCCTAACTTTAAAGAGTATAGTGAAAAATCCATGGAATGTCAATCTTCATTTTTGACAAAAATAGGAGCGGTTTTCGAGAAATTCCTATACAACAAAAACAGAGGTACCGCCCCCTCATCCCCTGGGATGACTGAGCGATACCTCTCTCTTGATTCTGTTTTATTTTACAGTCACCTTATCCAGATGCCAGATATCATCCACGTACTGCTGGATGGTACGGTCGGAGGTGAACTTGCCGGACTTAGCCACATTCAGGATGGCGCTTCTTGCCCAGCCGGCCTCATTCCGGTAAGCAGCCTCCACTCTTCTCTGAGCCTCGGCGTAGGAGTCGAAATCTGCCAGAATGAAGTAGGTGTCTGCCCGGTCGCTGCTGTTGGTGTTCAGCAGGGAGTCGTAAATCTCCCGGAACATCTGCATATCCCCGTTGGAGTACATTCCGTTGATCAGCTGCATGAGCACGGTTCTGATCTTGGGGTTGTTGTTGAAATAGTTCATGGGGTTATAGCCGCCGTTGTTCTCGTAGTTGATAACCTGGTCTGCGGACAGGCCGAAGATGAAGGCATTTTCCTTGCCTACCTCCTCCACGATCTCCACGTTGGCGCCGTCCATG
>DVHU01000096.1 GCA_018711815.1 Candidatus Egerieimonas intestinavium | reverse complement strand
ATCCGCTGACGGCGGCCCTCCCTTTTTGCGCCTCTTACATATCCATACCGCTGCAGTCCAGTCCGGCCTCCCGGTGCAGAATTTTGTGGAACTGAGTTCCGCATCTCTCCACCTCACTGAGAACCTTCTCAATTCCCCGGCTGCTCAAGTACCAGTTATCCCGGGTTATCCCTGTGCTGGCGGGACAGATCAGCAGCTGGGCCTCCGGGTAGACCAGCTGATAATACAGCAGGCATCTCCTGGCATGCTCTTCCCGGCAGCAGATGATCCCCCTTTTTACCTGAATCCCCTCCCGGTCCGTGACTGCCCGGGACAGGAGGGCGTTTTCATAGGTGTAGGTAGCCCCGTCCTCCCGGAGAATGGCCTCCTGGGGAACGCCGTTTTTCATCAGCACATCCCGGATAAATTCCCACTCCGTGCGGTAATCGCCGCTGTAGACATTGGCCCCGGCCCGCACTCCGGAAAAGGTGCCCTTGGTAATGCTGTGCCTGCCTGATGGAAGCAGTCGCGGAGCATAGCCCTCCCGATACAGCTCCGCGGCCCGTTCGGCCATCTGGGGCCAGCCATTTCCCGGGATAAAAATCACATCAGCCTCCTGAGGCTGATCGTTGACAAAAATAAATTCCGTAAATTGTCTCAGAAATTTCTCTTTCATACGTACCTCCGGCGCTTTTTCTTTCATCATACCAGAAAAACCGGGGACTGTACAGAATGAAACAGCAATCCCCGGCCGCCGGTTAGACAGTAATCATGGTACTGTATCCCTGCTTTCTCAAGCGCCTCTCCATGGTGATGGCGTTATTCAGCTGCTGGTAGGCCCCCACCTGTACCTTAAAATACCCGTCCTCCGCCAAAAGGAAGGCCGGATAGCCCGCCTCCAGCAGCTCCTGAAGCATCTTCTCCGCATTCTGGCGTACCTTGAAGGCTCCCGTCTGAACCCGGTAGTATCTCTGCTCCTCCATGGACTCCTTCTCCAGAGTGCCCAATATTCCCTCGGCAATCCCCTGGGCAACCTGGGAAAATTTCTCATCAAAAAGCTCGTTATCCCGGTCGTTGTTCAAAAATCCGGCCTCCACCAGCACTGCCGGCATCTTCGTCCTGCGCAGCACCACCAGCCCGGGCCGGGCCTTGACTCCCAGCTCCTCAAAACCCAGCTCTCCCAGGGCGCCGTTGATATTCTCCGCCATCTCCAGCTTCTCCCCGGATTTGTCATATACCAGACTCTCCACCCCGCTGTACTGGTTGGGCTCCGGGCTGGAGTTTCGATGAATGGAAATAAAAAAGTCCGCGTTTTCCGCGTTGGCGATCTGCGCCTTCTGGAAGGGCGTCTGGTAGACATCCTCCGTTCTGGTATAGATCACATTTATCCCGCTGTTTTCCAAGATTTCTCCCACTGCCAGAGCCAGACGCAGGGTGTCATCCTTCTCCCGCCGTCCCTCATAGACGGCCCCCGGATCCTCCCCGCCGTGGCCCGCGTCCACTACTACCTTATAAGCCATACTGCAGCTCCTGTACTTTTTCTACCAGCATATGCAAAAGCCCTGTTTTTCGATTCCACTTTTCTTGTTCCTGCCGTTAAAAGGTGGTACAATATTTTTTACGGAGGTCGAATTATGTATTATTTTATCATCAATCCCCAGGCCCGTACAGGCCTGGGCGCTCAGATCTGGCGGGATGTGCTGGCTGAGATCAAAAGGCGCCGGCTGGTCTATGAGGCTTTCTTTACCGAGCATCGGGGACATGCCGCGAAGCTGGCCCGCCAGATTTGCAAAAAATCCCGGGGGGATTATCTCATTGTCATCGGCGGCGACGGTACTCTCCAGGAGATTTTAAGCGGACTCTCCCAGCCCTCAACGGTGACTCTGGGATACATTCCTGCGGGCTCCGGCAATGATTTTGCCAGAAGCATGAACATCCCCAAAAATCCCATGGATGCCCTGAGACTGATTCTGGATGCCCCCTCCCCGATTTCTATGGATGTGGGGGCCCTGACCGCCGATAACCGGCAGGGAGCCTTTGGCATCAGCTGCGGCATGGGCTTCGACGCGGCCATCTGCCACGCCGCCCTCTCCTCGAGAATAAAAAATCTGCTGAACCGCATACATCTGGGCAAGCTCACCTACGCCTTCCTGGCCCTGCGTCTGTTATTTTCTTTCCGCACCTTCACCCTGCAGCTGACTCTGGACGGCAGGAAGCAGACCTTTGACCAGGTCTATTTTGCCGCTGTGATGAATCAGCCCTACGAGGGAGGCGGCTTTTTATTCTGCCCCGACGCCCGGCCGGATGACCGGCTCCTGGATGTGATTATCGTCCAGCGGATGTCCAAGCTCAAGCTGCTCCTGTGCCTCCCCACGGCTTTCTGGGGAAAACACACGCATTTTAAAGGCGTCCGGATTCTCCGGGGAGAGCGTATCCTTCTGGAATCCAGCCGCACCGTTCCCCTGCACCAGGACGGGGAATCCGCCGGTATCGGGAAGTCTCTGCTGGCAACCCTGCGGCCGGAACAGATATCTGTCATAACCGAAGAAACTCCCGCGGTTAGGCTCCTGCCCCGCTCTTAATTTTACAAAAATTTAGCAAAAATGGATATTTCTGAAGCTTTTCTTAAAATCCCGGGAAGCTTCTTGACACCCCTATCTTCTGTGCTATAATCCTCTTATAGTTAATAAGTTGTTAATATATCATATATATTTACATAATATAAAGGGAAGGGGTGTTCTCCTTGGAATTATTCAAGAAATACCGTCACGCGCTTTTAATCCCCGCCTACGGAATTTTCTATATGATTTGCTTCACCTATCTGGAGCGCACAGTGGTGCGCAATTACCATGTGATCCACTCGCCGCTGGATGATTTGATTCCTTTCTGCGAGTACTTCATCGTTCCCTACCTGCTATGGTTCGCCTACATTGTACTGACAGTGGTCTACTTTGCTCTGTTTAACGACAGCAAGCAGGAATACTACCGGCTGGCCGCCAACCTGATTATCGGAATGTCGCTGTTTCTGGTGATCTCCTACGTCTATCCCAACGGCGTAAACCTAAGACCGGAACACCTGGCGGACACGAACCTGTTCACTCACCTGGTGCATTACATATACAGCCACGACACTCCCACCAACGTGTTTCCCAGTATACACGTATTTAATTCCATCGCCTGCTGCTGCGCCCTCCTGAACTGTTCCAAGCTCAGGAAAAATCTCTTGATTCGGTGCGGCTCAGTGGTGCTGACCGTGCTCATCGTGCTCTCCACCATGTTCCTGAAGCAGCACTCGGTGTATGACGTATTTTTCGGTTCCCTGCTGGCTGTGGTGACCTATTGGCTGATCTACCGCCCGGCGCCCGCCTGGCAGCATGCCCGCAGCCCCAAATATGACAGAAAATATCACAGAATTTAACAGCCCCCCACAGGAAGCGCCGGGAAGGCGAGAGGAAAACATCTTCTCCCCCCGGCGCTTCCTTTTTTCCTCTTTTCAGCGCTTTTCCGCAAATAGTGTCCCTGCGCTTTTCCCTTCTAAAATTTCATATAGGGCTTCCGGCCGTTTGCCGTTGGTGACCACCGTATCAATACCCTAGGCTGCAGCCAGCCGGGCGGCCCTCAGCTTAGTCTTCATGCCGCCGGTACCTCGCCGGGAGCCCGCGCCCCCTGCCAAAGCCAAAATCTGCCCTATGGAATTGTAATACATATCCTTGCTAACCGCATACAATAGTGTTATAATCACATCAAATAAAACATGAAAGGAGAAATATCCATGGCTCTTACCACATTAACCGCAAGAGTAGACCAGAAAGATAAAACGGATTTTGATACTTTTTGCTCCAATGTCGGTTTAAATACCTCCACCGCCATCAATCTTTTTGTAAAAGCCGTTTTACGCGAAAAGCGCATCCCATTTGAGATTGCCCAAGCTCCCGACCCGTTTTTCTCCGAGTCTAACATAGCCTATGTAAAAAAATCTGTCCAGGAGCTCAAAGAGGGAAAAGGCACCGCACACGAACTGATCGAGGTGGACGATGAGTGAAAAAATCTGGTCAGACGATGCCTGGGAAGATTATCTCTATTGGCAGACCCAGGATAAAAAACCGTCAAACGCATTAACCAGCTCATAAAAGATATTGAGCGCAATGGCTGTATGGAAGGTATCGGAAAGCCTGAACCTCTAACCGGCGATCTGCATGGAGAATACAGCCGTCGAATCAATGAGAGAGATCGCTTGGTCTATCACATGGAAAACGGCCGCATTTATATCGCCCACTGCCGAGGACATTACGGGGACACCTGACAACCCCTGCTGTATTTCTTTGTCGTTCGCACCCTTGAAAAAGGCGTGTGCCCCAAAAGTAAACTATCTTCCGCATAAATACGCGGGACATTTAGACTTTTTGGGGCACACGCCTTTTTCTCTCTGCATCTGGGGCTGTTGCAATTAACGAATATCTTGCATAAATATGCGAGAATACCGAATAGTGCAACAACCCCTTCTTATACATTTATCTCTGCCTTTACGCCCAGCAGATCCTTGTTCTCCTCCAGAACGGGATTCACCACATTCTTCAGGAAGGCTTCCACCTGCACTGCGGAGCGGCCCGTGTACTTGGCCGGATCCATGGTCTTCTGCAGCTCCTCCAGGGTCATGTTGAAGGCCGGGTCCGCGGCGATCAGCTCCAGCAGGTTGTTGTCCTTGCCTTCCACCTTCACCGTCTTGCCTGCCTCCATGGACAGCTCCCGGATGCGCTCGTGAAGCTCCTGGCGGTCTCCGCCGGCCTTCACTGCGTCCATCATGATGTTTTCCGTGGCCATGAAGGGCAGCTCAGAGCGCAGCCGCTTCTCGATTACCTTGGGATATACCACCAGACCGTCTACCACATTCAGGCACAGATCCAGGATACCGTCGATGGCCAGGAATCCCTCGGGGATGGACAGACGCTTGTTGGCGGAGTCGTCCAGGGTCCGCTCAAACCACTGGGTGGCGGAGGTGATGGCCGGATTTAAAGCGTCGACCATCACATAGCGGGACAGGGAGGCGATCCGCTCGCTGCGCATGGGATTTCTCTTGTAGGCCATGGCTGAGGATCCGATCTGGCTCTTCTCGAAGGGCTCCTCCACCTCCTTTAAGTGCTGCAGCAGCCGGATGTCGTTGGACATCTTGTGGGCGCTGGCGGCGATTCCCGCCAAAACGTTCAGCACCCGGGTATCCACCTTCCGGGAGTAGGTCTGCCCGGAAACGGGATAGCAGGCCTCAAAGCCCATCTTCTGAGCGATCATGGGATCAATCTTATCGATAGTCTCCTGATCCCCGTCAAAGAGCTCCAGGAAGCTGGCCTGGGTTCCGGTGGTTCCCTTGCTGCCCAGAAGCTTCAAGGTTCCCAGCACATAGTCCAGATCCTGCAGGTCCATAAGAAATTCCTGGGTCCAGAGGGTGGCTCGCTTACCCACGGTGGTGGGCTGGGCCGGCTGGAAGTGGGTAAAGGCCAGGGTAGGCTGATCCTTCCACTCTCCAGCAAACTTCGCCAGCTCGGCGATAACATTTACCAGCTTTTTCTTCACCAGCCGCAGGGCCTCCCGCATGACGATCACATCGGTGTTGTCCCCCACATAGCAGGAGGTAGCGCCCAGATGGATGATTCCCTTAGCCTTGGGGCACTGTACCCCGTAAGCATACACGTGGGACATAACGTCGTGGCGCACCTGGCGCTCCCGCTCCTTGGCCACCTCGTAGTTGATGTCCTCAGCGTGGCTCTTCAGCTCGTCGATCTGCTCCTGGGTGATGGGCAGCCCCAGCTCCTTCTCGGTCTCCGCCAGGGCAATCCACAGCCTCCGCCAGGTCTTAAACTTCATATCCGGTGAAAATATATACTGCATCTCTCTGCTGGCGTAGCGCTCAGACAGAGGGCTCACATAACGGTCGTTGCTCATGCTCTTCTCCTCTTTGCTCTCATCTAATCAAACAGGGAACAGCTTACGCCAGTCCCAGACGCTTGAACACCTCGTTGTAGGCCTCTTCCACATTGCCCAGATCCCGGCGGAAGCGATCCTTGTCAAGCTTCTCATTGGTATTTACATCCCACAGACGGCAGGTGTCCGGGGAAACCTCGTCGGCCAGAATGATGGTTCCATCCGGCAGCTTGCCGAACTCAATCTTGAAGTCGATGAGCTTCATGCCTGCGTTCAGGAAATAGCTCTTTAAGCACTCGTTCACTTTTCTTGTATATTTCTTAATAGTATCAATCTCCTCCTGGGTGGCCAGGCCCAGAGCCAGGGCATAATCGTCGTTGATGAAGGGATCGCCCAGGTCGTCGTTCTTATAGCTGAACTCCAGGATAGGGCAGAGCAGCTCTCTTCCCTCTTCTACGCCCATCCTCTTGGAAAAGCTTCCGGCAGCTACATTTCTTACGATTACCTCCAGGGGAACGATCTCCACCTTCTTCACGGCGGTCTCACGGTCAGACAGCTCCTCTACAAAGTGAGTGGGAACGCCTTCCTTCTCCAGCTGCTGGAAAACATAGTTGGTCATGCGGTTGTTGATCACGCCCTTGCCGACGATGGTTCCCTTCTTCTCTCCGTTAAATGCAGTGGCATCATCCTTATAGTCAACGATTACAACGCCTTCCACATCTGTTGCGAATACCTTCTTAGCCTTTCCTTCATAAAGCTGTTCTAACTTTTTCATGCGTCTGACACCTTTCTTTTCTTAAGATTTTAAAAAGCGCAGCACAGGAAACCTGCGCTACGCTAAAATTATATACTGCCCTTGGGGAAAATACAAGTAGCCAGCTGCCGAAAATTCGCGGAATTTAGCCCTCTCTCTGGGAATCCTGCTGGTTTTTGGCGATGGTCTGTCCCCGGCGCACCTCCCCGAAGGGGAGATAAGAAATTTTCTTCGCCGCCCTAATTTTCGTTAAATCGTCCCAGGAACTCCCTCATTCTGGCGTGATCCGCTCCGAACACCTGCTCCGGGGTTCCCTCCAGGGCCACCAGTCCCTGATCCATGAAGATAATCCGGTCAGAGATATCCCGGGCGAAAGCCATCTCGTGGGTGACGATCACCATGGTGATATCCAGATCCGCCAGAGAGCGGATAACCTTCAGCACCTCCCCGGTGAGCTCCGGATCCAGGGCGGAGGTGGGCTCGTCAAAGAACAGGATCTTCGGATTCAGGGCCAGGGCCCGGGCGATGGCCACCCGCTGGCACTGACCGCCGGAGAGCTGGCAGGGGTAGGCGTCCTCCTTGTCGGAGAGTCCCATCTTGGCCAGCAGCTCCCGGGCCTCCCGGTAAACCTCCTCCTTGGGTCTCTTCTGCACATGGATGGGGGCGTCCGTGATATTCTTCATCACAGAATAGTGGGGAAAAAGGTTGTAATTCTGGAATACCAGGCCAAAATAAGAGCCGATCTTCTTGGCCTCCTCCCCCTTGGGGTAATGGCGCTTCCCGCTCTCATCCACCCATACGGCCCGCTCTCCCATGTAGCGGATCTCCCCGCTGTCTATGGTCTCCAGCATGGTGGCGCAGCGCAGCATGGTGGACTTTCCGCTGCCGGAAGGTCCGATGATGGAGAGAATCTCCCCCTCCTGAACGGCCAGGGAAATATCGTGAATAACCCCCACGCCGTCGAATTCCTTCTTAATATGGTTCATTTCCAAAAGATACATGCTCGCTTCCTCCTTAGTGGTAGTAGTCTAGCTTCTTCTCGAAGCGCTCCATGATAAAGGCCACCACACAGTTAAAGATATAGTAAAATACACCGGCAATCACAAAGGGCACCACTGTAGTGTTGGCTGCCGCGATCTGCTTGGTCACAGCGAACATCTCGATGTAGGAAATGGAGTACACCAGGGAGGTGTCCTTCACCAGGTTGATGACCTCGTTGGTCACCGAGGGCAGCACGATCTTCACCACCTGGGGCAGCACGATCTTGAAGAAGGTCTGACCTCTGCTGTAGCCCAGTATCTGGGCCGCCTCGTACTGGCCCACCGGGATGGCCTCGATGCCAGAGCGGTAGATCTCCGAGAAATAGGCCGCGTAGTTTACCGAGCAGGCCAGAATAATCGCCGTAAACTTATAATTTCCGATATTCATGCCCCAGAGATAGAAGGGACCGAAATACCACACCAACAGCTGCAGCATCAGCGGTGTTCCCCGCATAATGGAAATATAGATCTTCACCAGCCAGCTGATGGGCTTTATCCGGGAAGCCCTCCCGAAATACACCACCATTCCCAGGGGCAGGGAAAACAGCAGGGTGAGCGCAAAAATCGCAAAGGTCTGCACAAATCCCTCCGCCATTTGCTGTACCATTACCTCAAAACTCATTTGTTCTCCTCCAGACGCAAGGATGCCCCCCGGAAGCTTTTCCGAGGGGTAGCCTGTATTTCTTGTTGTAATTTGCTCTCTTTACTCTGCCTTCAGGGTCACCATGTCAGAGATCTCATACTTCTCTGCCAGCTCCGCCACAGTTCCGTCCTGGGTCAGCTTCTCCAGATCCGCATCGACGATATCCCGAAGCTCCTCGTTGCCCAGCTTGAAGGCTATGGCGTACTGCTCGGTGTTCAGCGCCTCATCCAGGATTTTGTAGCCCTCTCCTCTGGTTTTCAGCTGATAGTTGGCAACTCCCACATCGATAGCCAGGGCATCCAAAGCCCCTGCCTGCAGCTCGGTGAAGGCTGTGTTGTAATCCGCGAACTGATTCAGGCTGGCGAAGGTATCCGCCAGAGCCTTCTGTCCTCCCTCCTCATCGCTCTCAAGCAGCGTCAGCGCAGCGGAAGCCGCCTGCACACCCACGGTCTTGCCGGCCAGATCTGCTAATGTCTCGATGCCGGAATTCTCCGCCACCACGATCACCTGGCTGTTGTCCACGTAGGGAACAGAGAAGGTGTATTCTCCCTCCCGGCCGTTCATGGTAAATCCATTCCACAGACAATCTACCGCGCCGGACTCCAGCTCCATATCCTTGGCATCCCAGCTGATGGGCTTCTTCACCAGCTCCCAGCCCTCCAGCTCACAGACGGCCTGGGCCAGCTCCAGATCAAAGCCGGTGTACTCGCCGTTCTCATCCATATATCCGTAGGGAGGATACTCTGCGTCAAAGCCCACAGTGAAGGTCTTCTTATCGCCGCTCTGCTCCTGATCATCAGCTGCCGCCTGATCACCGTCCGCCTCGTCGGAATCCGCCTGGGCGTCGTCCGCGGCATCCTTCTTGGTATTGTCCTCGCTCTTAGTATCATTGCTGGAACCGCAGCCCGCCAGCAGGCTTGCTCCCATGGCTGCCGCCAGAATCATGCTCAGTACTTTCTTTTTCATAATAACGTTCTCCTTTTTTGTATTAGCACTCTACTACGCTAAATCATGGGGTTATAATAGCACAGGGTCTTGTCCCTGTCAAGAAAAATCATGAAATTTTCCAGAAAAACTCTTATAATTAGTATAATGTTTCACATGTGGTTGATAGAAATTTGAAAAAGAAAGGGTAAGGTAATCTTATGGCGCAAAAAATACTTATCATAGACGACGAAATAGAAATACTGAATATGCTAAAACGTTATTTTACACTTGATGGCTACGATGTGATTACAGCAGCCGGAGGACAGGACGCACGAAACAAATTGTCGCAGCAGCCAGACATTATTTTGCTTGATATAAATATGCCGGATATCGACGGACTTTCTTTATGCAAGAGCATACGGGACTTTATTTCCTGCCCTATTTTATTCCTGACCGCCAATGTGGAAGATAGCGACAAAATCAAAGGCTTTAGCGCAGGCGGGGACGATTACATTGTAAAACCGTTTTCCATTGATGAATTAGGCGCAAGAGTATCCGCGCATCTGCGCCGGGAGAACCGCGGTAAAGTAAAAGCGCGGGTACTATTCGAGGATTGTCTTGCTGTTGACTACACGGCAAGGGCCGTCTATTGGAATGGACAGGAAATCCCGCTTTTGAAAAAGGAGTTCGATATAATCGAAGTGCTTTCGCAAAATCCAGGACAAGTCTTTGATAAAGAACGGCTTTATGAAGCGGCGTGGGGCTTAGACGGTACGGGGAATAATTCTGTGGTTGCAGAGCATATTCGGAAAATCCGGGCGAAGTTTGCAGCCATAGGTGCAAAGCAGTACATCGAAACCGTTTGGGGGGTGGGGTATAAATGGCAAAAATAAAGCGCAAACTGCGAGACCTCTCCATTCTGCCGACTTTTATCTTATTGTCAATCGCCTTTATCCTGCTTGCCATGGTGTTGGCCGAGGTTGAAAAGACGATTTTATCCAATGCTCAAAAGGAGATAGCTTTCCAATACTCCGACATAATAGAGGGCTTCAATTCTAAAAAGGTTTGGGGCAATCAGGCAGTATTTTGGTTTTCTGAACAGGATAGCAGAATAATGTGGCTGTATGAAATGTGCCTGTGGCTGCTGCCGCCTGTTACCTATCTTATTTGCTTGTTTATGGCGGGATTGACTTTCTACCGGAGTAAGCTCAAAACACCGCTT
>DVHU01000012.1 GCA_018711815.1 Candidatus Egerieimonas intestinavium | reverse complement strand
GATTCCTTACTTCGGAAGAATCCCGGGGCCACTGGAACCGCCCATTATCTAAACGTTTATAATAGAGACAGAATCCATCTTTTTCAAAATGAAGCGCTTTGATCCGGTCACAGCGTCTGCCGCAGAAAAGAAACAGGGAATTGCTGTAGGGATCTAATTTATAGGTATCCCGAACGATTGCCATCAGGCCGTCGATACTTTTTCGCATGTCAGTGTAGCCTGTTACAAGGAAAAATTTGGCCACACCGGACAATTCACCTAACAAAGCTGCCGCAGGGCAAGAAGAGTATTCCGGATCACATCCGCCCCGGCCTGTTCATGGATCTCAATACGGATGCCCTGCATTTCCAGACAGATCGAGGGTGTATGTAAAGCTGTGGTATCTGAAGGATGCTGTTCCATTTCCCAGAGTGGGATCTGCACGACTTCCTGTTTCTGCGCAACAGCATCCACTGCTTCCGGAACCTCACAGGCCTTTTTTCGCAAAGCCCGGACATGATAATAAAATGTGCTGACAGGGATCCCGTTTTCTATACACCATTGGCGGTCGGTAAGCCCGCTGGCTCTGCACTGAGTGATCAGATTTAACCAATGTTCATCATTTGAAGTTGTACTCATTTGATTCATCTCCTCCAACGTGAGATTTTGGAGTAATCAGGTACAGCAAAAGCGACTCAAGATGTGAGATTGAAGCGTAGCTTTTGCAATCCCGAGAACCGGATAGGAAGTGAATCACTCCAAGTATTTGAAGTATCTCACAAAAGTTGAAGTTTGACTATCCGGTTGGTTATAAAGCGCTTACTTTGCTACTGCCATAAATAAACTCCTTTTCGATAAGAATTGTCATATCTGTAATTCTTACCAAAAAGGAGCCATTTTTTACCAAAGCCACAAAGTTTTTTACACTACCTTTTATGTATATGCAGAAATTTTGTTTTGGACTTCCTTCCTTACCGCTTTCCCCGCGCTATCTCCGGGGCTTATCCAGGGTGAAGATAAATTCGCTTCCGGCCCCCTGGGTGCTGATCACGTTGATATTCTGGCTGTGGGCGGTGATGATCTCCTTGACGATGGCCAGGCCCAGGCCGGTGCCCTTGCGGTCCTTGCCCCGGGAGCTGTCCTCCTTGTAGAAGCGGTCCCAGATCTTGGGCAGGCTCTCCCGGGAAATTCCTTCCCCGGTATCCTTGACGGAGACAAAGACCTTGCCGTGGCGCTCCGCAGTCTCCACAGTGATGGTGGAATCCCGGAAGCTGAACTTGATGGCGTTGTCAATGAGGTTGTAGAGCACCTGCTGGATCTTGCCCATGTCCGCGTAAACGGGCAGGGAATCCCCCAGCAGAAGCAGCTGAATAGTGATCTTTTTGGAACGGCAGGTGCCCTCGAAGGTGGCTGCCGTATTTTTGATTACATCGTTGATATCAAATTCTGTCAGATTCAGCATACGTCCCTTGCTGTCGAAGTTGTTCAGGGACAGCAGGTTCTGGGTCAGCTTGCTTAGACGCTCCGTCTCAAAGAGCAGGATTTTCAGGTACTTCTCCTGCATTTCCGGGGGGATTGTCCCGTCCAGGAAAGCCTCCAGATAGCCTTTGATGGAGGTCAGGGGAGAGCGGAAATCGTGGGACACGTTGGCGATAAAGGTCCGCTGATCTTCCCCGGTCTTGTTAAGCTCGTCGGACATATAATTCAGCGTGGTGGCCAGATAGCCCATCTCGTCCTCCGACTGGACGGGGATCTCATAGTCCAGGTGGCCGGAGGCGTACTCGGCCGCTCCCCGGGTGATCTGTTTCAGAGGACGGTACACGGTGAAGGTAAACATCAGCAGAATCAGCAGGGACAGCAGGAAGAGCATCAGTGCGATGAGATAAACCTGCTTTAAGACCTCCTCCCGGTGCAGATAAATCTGGGACATGGGCGTGTGGATCACAATATAGCCCCGGATGGACATGTTCTGGGTGATGGGGGCCAGCACGCTCAGCATCTTTTCCGAAAAGTAAGCGTCAAAGGCGCCTATAGTATAATAGCTGTTTCCCAGCACAGCGGGGTCAAAATCCTCCAGAAGGGGGGCGTCTTCCGCGTCCAGGGGCTCGTCCGTGGAGAGCAGCAGGCGGTTGCCGGCATTTACCAGCCAGATGGTGCTGTCCTGGTAGGAGGCCAGCACAGACAGGTTAGAGTAGAGACTCTCAATGGAGGTCTGGCTGCCGTAGTAGAGGGTGCCGTGGCTCTCGGCCACCGCGGAGGCCTCCCGGTACAGATCGCCGCCGGTCTCCCTGACCAGCTGCTTTTCGATCATCCGGGAACCCACGGTGGAGATCAGCAGGAAGCCCAGGATGGCCACCAGAACATAGGCCACCACGAACTTGACATACAGGCTTCGGCGCATCTTATTTCACCTCGAATTTGTAACCGATTCCCCAGACCGTGCTGATGGCCCAGGACTTGTGATCCTTGATTTTCTCCCTCAGCCGCTTGATATGTACGTCCACCGTCCGGGTGTCCCCGATATACTCGTAGCCCCAGATGTGATCCAGCAGCTGCTCCCGGGTAAATACCTGGTTGGGGGAGGCGGCCAGGAAATATAAAAGCTCCAGCTCCTTGGGGGGCATATCCACGCTCTGGCCCTGATAAAGCACAGAGTAATTGGTCAGGTTGATCACCAGATCCGGGTACTCCACGTATTTCCCCGCGGGCTTGTCGCCGCCGGCGGGCTGAGGCTGAAAGCGCCGCAGCACAGCCTTCACCCGGGCCACCAGCTCCTTGGAGTCAAAGGGCTTGATGATATAGTCGTCGGCCCCCAGCTCCAGCCCCAGCACCTTGTCAAAGACCTCTCCCTTGGCGGATAGCATGATGATGGGGACGTTGGACTTCTGGCGGAGCTCCCGGCAGACCTGGTAGCCGTCGATACCCGGGAGCATCAGATCCAGAAGAATCAGGTTCGGCTGGTAGCTGTCGAAGGTTTTCAAGGCCTCCTCCCCGTCGTTGACGATCCGGGTGTCATAGCACTCCTTGGTCAGGTACAGGGAGATCAGCTCCGCAATGTTGTTGTCGTCATCTACAATCAGGATTTTCTGTTTGGAGACCATGTCTCATCCTCCTATTTCTTAAAGGTTACAATGGTAACGCCGGCATCGCCCTCGCCGAACTCGGCCAGGTGGAACTCGGCCACATATTTCACCCGGCGCAGGTAATTGTGAATTCCCTTTCTGAGGGCGCCGGTGCCCTTGCCGTGGACGATACGCACGCTGGGCAGATGGGCCAGGTAAGCGTCGTCCAGGTATTTATCCAGCTCCGCCACCGCTTCGTCCACCGTCTTTCCCAGCAGATTGATCTCAATGCCCACGGAGGCAGATTTTGACATTTTCATTTTCCCGGTACTCGTTTTGGTGAGGGTGATGGAGGGGCCGGTGATCACCGGATCATCCAGCAGCACCAGATCGGAAATGGACACCTTGGAGCGCATGATGCCCATCTGTACGAAAAGGTTTCCCTTGGCGTCGGGCAGGGAGCTGACCGTTCCCTTGAGATTCATGCTCAGCACCTTCACCGCGTCTCCCAGGTGGAGATCCTTGGGATTTAGCTTCTTGCCGGCGGGAGCGGCGGCCTTCTTCATGGCCATCTGCTTCTCCGCCTTAGACATCTTCTGGCGCAGCTCCTGGCGGCGCTTTTCCATCTCCTGGACGGATATATTTTCCTTGCCGAACTTGTGGAAGGTTTTCATGGTCTCGTCGGCGTACTCCTTGGCCTCCCGGAGAATCCGGTGGGCCTCCTCGCTGGCCTCCTGGATCATCTTCTCCCGGCGGGCGTCCAGCTTTCCGCTCTTTTCCTCCAGCTGGGCCTTGAGGGTCTGCACCTCCTCCTTGTACCGGGCGATCTCCAGCTGCTCCCGCTCGATGGTTTTGCGGCTCTCCTCCAGACTGGAAATCACATCCTCGAAGGACTCATCCTGCTCGCTGATCTGGGCCTTGGCCCGGTCGATGATGGCCGCAGGCAGCCCCAGCTTGCCGGAAATGGCAAAGGCGTTGCTCTTTCCGGGAATTCCGATCAGCAGCCGGTAGGTGGGGCGCAGGGTCTCCACGTCAAACTCGCAGCAGGCATTTTCCACCCCAGGGGTAGAGAGGGCGTACACCTTCAGCTCGCTGTAATGGGTGGTGGCCATGGTGCGGATCCCCTTCTCGTGGAGGGTGGACAGGATGGCGATGGCCAGGGCCGCCCCCTCGGTGGGATCCGTTCCGGCTCCCAGCTCGTCGAAGAGCACCAGGGATTGCTCGTCGGCCTTCTCCAGGAAGGAGACCACGTTGGTCATGTGGGAGGAGAAGGTACTTAAGGACTGCTCGATGCTCTGCTCGTCGCCGATGTCTGCGTAGACCTCGGAGAAAAGGGCCAGCTGGGAGCGGTCCAGGGCAGGTATGTGAAGGCCCGCCTGCCCCATGAGGGTCAGAAGGCCCACGGTTTTTAGGGAGACCGTCTTTCCTCCGGTGTTGGGGCCGGTGACGATCAGAAGGTCGAAATCCTCCCCCAGGGAGAGGTCGATGGGAACCACCTTCTTCTTGTCGATCAGAGGGTGCCGGGCCTTGCGCAGCCGGATACGGCCCTGATCGTTGAACAGGGGCTCCGTGGCTTCCATGTCCATGGCCAGGGAGGCCTTGGCGAAGATGAAATCCAGCTCCGCCAGATTTTCCAGGTCATAGCCGATCAGCTCCCGCTCCTGGGCGGCCTGGGCGCTCAATTCCGCCAGGATCCGCTCGATCTCCGCCTGCTCCTTCAATTCCAGCTCCCGGATCTCGTTGTTCAGCTTCACGATAGCCATGGGCTCCACGAAGAGGGTGGCTCCGGTGGAGGACTGATCGTGAATCATACCGGGCACCTGATTTTTGTACTCGGCCTTCACCGGGATACAGTATCGGCCCCCCCGCATGGTGATCACCCCGTCCTGGAGGTAGGTGCGGGCGCTGCCGTTCAGAAAGCTCTGCAGTTGGCTGTGGATCCGGTCCCCGGAGATACGGATGGAGCGCCGGATCTGCTTTAAGGCGGCGCTGGCGTCGTTAGCCATCTCCTCTTCCGTGAGGATGCACCGGCGGATCTCTGTGGACAGGGGCGTCAAGGGTTGCAGGGCGTCGAAGAGATCGTCTAAGGTGTCGCGGACCACGTCTCCGCCCTCTCTGCGTCCGTAGGATTTGGCCCGGGCGGCGTTTTCCAGCAGGGCAGCCAGATCTAAGAGCTCTGCCATGGACAGGGAGCTGCCGATTTCCAGGCGCTTTAAGGAGGCCCCCAGGTCCTTGGCCGCCCCCAGAGACAGGGAGCCCTTGGCAAAGAGCCGGGACAGGGCGTCCCGGGTGTTGGCCTGGCAGGCACGGATAGTATCTATATTTTCGCCGGGCAGCAGTCCCAGGCAGAGAGTCCTTCCCAGAGGGGAGGTAGCCCGGGCGGCCAGCTGTTCAATTATCTTTGGATATTCCAGTGTCTGTAATGCTTTAGCGTTCATTGAAGCTCATCCTTTCTATCACTACCTTATTTTAACGTATTCAACGGGGAAAGAAAAGTGGTTTATTGGTTTCGGGGCAGAATATTCTTTCTTTCTTCATAGATTGTTCATAAGTTTTTGCTAAAATAATACAAATATTGCGGCAGTGAAGCCGCAGGAAGCAAAGGAGGCGTGGGGCATGGACGAAGAAAAGAAAAACAGCCCGGCGGGGGATAACGGTCAGGAAAATCCGGAAGAAGAATCCTACCATTTCATCAGAGAGATGATCAAGCCCAAGCCTCTGGATAAGAAAAAAATCGGTATCCGCATAGGGCAGCTGGCCGGAGGAGGAGCGATATTCGGGCTGGCGGCGGCGGTGGTCTTTGCCCTGGTGGCCCCGTCCCTCTCTTCTCAGGAGGAGCCGGACAAGGTGGATATCCAGGTACCCACGGAGACGCCCACCCCCACTCCGGAGGCGGAGGCCACGCCCACGCCTCAGGCCCAGATCCAGCAGGAGCTGGGGGTGGAGGAATATAAGGAAATGAACCATCAGCTGCGGCAGGTGGCCCAGGAGGCGCAGAAGTCCCTGGTGACCGTCAAGGGAATCACCAGCATCACCGACTGGTTTGACACCTACGAGAGCCAGCGCCAGGTCAGCGGAGTGATCATTGCGGAAAATGGCGGAGAGCTTTACATTCTCACCGAGTACCGGGGAGTGGAGCAGGTGGATCGGATCCAGGTGGTCTTCTACGACGAGAGCATGGTGGACGCCCGGTATCTGAAGGACGATCCTCAGACGGGGCTGGCGATCCTGAAGGTTCCGGTGAGCTCCCTGGCCTCCCAGACCCGGGAACTGATTCAGGTGGCCACCCTGGGCAATTCCAACACCATTCTCCAGGGGGAGCCGGTGCTGGCCCTGGGAAGCCCCATGGGCTACGGAAATTCTCTATCCTTTGGAAATATCACCTCCGTGAATAACCGGTACACGGTGGTGGATCACGAGTACGGTCTGCTGGCCACAGATATTCTGGGCACCAGCGAGGGCAGCGGCGTGCTGCTGAACCTGGAGGGAGAGATTGTGGGAATTATCAAGCAGATTTCCTCGGAGGAGGGGGAGCAGGCCACGGTCACAGGCCTGCCGGTGACGCAGCTGTCGGATTTGCTGGAGACACTCACCAACAACGGCGATCTGCTGTACGTGGGAATCCGTGGCCAGGAGGTTACGGAGACCATTTCGGAGAAAACGGGAATGCCCGTGGGCGTGTATGTGGAGTCGGTGGAGACGGACTCCCCGGCCATGGCAGCGGGGATTCAGCCCGGTGATGTGCTGACTAAGCTGGGAGGAGAGACTATCCGCAGTCCCAGGCAGTATCAGGAGCGGCTGAAGAAGTATAAGGCCGGGCAGAAGATGTCGGTGACCGGCATGAGAAAAGGGAATGAAGGCTACGTGGAAATAGTATTTGACGTAACCGTCGGCGTGCTATAGAATAAAGCAGAGGAGGCTGTCGCAGTCAGCGAATATCTCTGCATATTTATGCGATTTGTGCAATTCGCCGGGCGCAGCTTCGAGACCACAGGCTCGAAGTGAGCGCAGGCTAGTACAAGGGCAAAAATATGCGGGAGATGGAAGAATGCGGCGGCCCTTTTTGCGGGGAAATGTTCTGCCGCCCTTGGGCAAAGGAGCTTCCCGCAGGCTGATCATTAAGAGAAAGTTGTTTTAGGAAGGAAAACCTGATGAAATATTTAAAAGATTTACACGAGGGAATGAGAGTCAGCAGCATTTATCTGTGCAAGCACCGGCAGTCGGCGGTGACCAAGAACGGCAAGCCCTACGAGAACGTGATTCTCCAGGACAAGACCGGAACCCTGGACGCCAAGATCTGGGAGCCCAACTCCCAGGGTATCGACGATTTTGACAGCCTGGATTACATCGAGGTGATGGGAGATGTGACCAGCTTCGCCGGAGCCCTGCAGATGAGCATCAAGCGGGCGCGCCGGGTGCAGGAGGGGGAGTACGATCCGGCGGATTACCTGCCGGTGACGGATAAGAATATCGACGAGCTGTATCAGACCCTCTTAAAATACGTGCAGACGGTGAAAAATCCCTGGCTGCTGAAGCTGCTGCAGAGCTTCTTTGTGGAGGACGCGGACTTTATCAAGAAATTCCGCTTCAGTTCCGCGGCCAAGAGCGTGCACCACGGTTTTGTGGGGGGGCTTCTGGAGCACACGGTCAGCGTGGCCCATCTCTGCGAATTTTTCTCCCGCCGCTACGCCATTTTAAATCATGACCTGCTGATCACTGCGGCCCTGTGCCACGATATCGGAAAGACCCGGGAGCTGTCCGCTTTCCCGGAGAACGATTATACCGACGAGGGACAGCTGCTGGGACACATTATGATGGGGAGCCAGATGCTCCATGACCGGGCCCGGGAGATCCCAGGATTTCCGGAGAAACTGGAGCGGGAGCTGATTCACTGCGTGCTGGCCCACCATGGAGAGCTGGAGTACGGCTCCCCCAAGAAGCCGGCCCTGGCAGAGGCGGTGGCCCTGAACATGGCGGACAACACCGACGCCAAGCTGGAGACTCTGACCGAGCTTTTCCGGGCAGCCCTGCCCCAGGAGGAGTGGCTGGGCTATAATCGGCTCTTTGAATCGAATTTGCGGCGGACCGGCCAGTGAGCGGCCGTCTGCCTGAGAGAATACTGCGGAATCGAGGAGGTGCGCCGTGGAATTTAAGAAAAATACGGTGGTGACCCTGGACATCACGGATATGGGACAGAACGGAGAGGGTATCGGCAAGGTGGAGGGGTATACCCTCTTTGTGAAGGATGCGGTGATCGGAGACCGGGTGCAGGTGAAGGTGATGAAGGCGAAGAAAAGCTACGGCTATGCCCGGCTTCTGGAGATCCTTTCCCCCTCCCCGGACCGGGTGGAGCCCCGGTGCGCCTGCGCCCGTCAGTGCGGCGGCTGCCAGATACAGGCGCTTTCCTACGAAAGCCAGCTGAAATTTAAGGAGGAAAAGGTGAGGGGCTGTCTGGAGCGTATCGGCGGCTTCACCCGGATTCCCCTGCAGCCCATCATCGGCATGGAGAGCCCCTACAGGTACAGGAACAAGGCCCAGTTTCCCATCGGCACAGGGAAGGACGGCCGCCCGGTGGCCGGCTTCTACGCCGGGCGCACCCACAGCATCATCCCCCAGGAGGACTGCGTGCTGGGCGTGCGGGAAAACCAGGCTATCCTGGAGGTGATTCTGGGATTTATGGAGGAGTACGGGATTCCCGCCTACCGGGAGGAGGAGGGCTCCGGTCTGGTGCGCCACGTGCTGATCCGCAGCGGCTTCGCCACCCGGGAGCTGATGGTCTGCCTGGTGATTAACGGGGAGACCCTGCCCAAGGCCCAGGTGCTGGTGGATCGCCTGAAGGATATTGCGGGGATGGCCAGCATTTCCCTGAATATCAACACCGCCAGAACCAACGTGATCCTGGGAGACCGGGTGGAGGTGCTCTGGGGCAAGCCCTACATCGAGGATGTGCTGGACGGGGTGCGCTATCAGATTTCCCCCCTGTCCTTTTACCAGGTAAATCCCATCCAGACCCGGGAGCTGTACCGGAAGGCCCTCCAGTACGCGGGGCTTCACGGCACGGAGACGGTCTGGGATCTGTACTGCGGCATCGGAACCATCTCCCTGTTTCTGGCGGGGCAGGCGGGCAAGGTGTACGGGGTGGAGATCGTGCCCCCGGCCATCGAGGACGCCAGGAAGAACGCCCGGCTTAACGGCATCGAAAACGCAGAATTTTTCGTGGGAAGGGCGGAGGAGGTTCTGCCCCGGAAGTACCGGGAGGAGCAGATTTCTGCGGACGTGATCGTCGTGGATCCCCCCAGGAAGGGCTGCGACAGCGCGGTGCTGGAGACCATGCTGCAGATGCGCCCCAAGCGCATCGTGTACATCAGCTGCGATCCGGCCACCCTGGCCCGGGATTTAAAGATCCTCTGCCAGGGCAGGTATAAGCTGCAGAAGGTGCAGCCGGTGGATATGTTCCCCCATACGGTGCATTGCGAAACAATCTGTAAACTTGTGCGGAAATAGGCGGTTTTCCGGCATTTGTGTGGTGCGGTTCAGTCGATTTGCCACCCATTTGCCACCGCAATTTTAAAAATCAATACTGAACATAGAAACAGCACTGAACACGCTGAACAAATAGCGGTATCAGTGCTGTTTTGGTGGTTATGAAGTTTTTACAGCGGTGATCTTCTCAAACAGATCAACGGACTGTTCACCCATCTTTTCCGTGTCGTGAACATAGGTCTGTAAAGTGGTCTTGATGTTGGTATGTCCTAACCGTGTCTGCACATTCTTCACGTTTGCCCCTGCTTCAATCAACATGGTGGCGTGTGTATGCCGTAAACTGTGATAGTCAAAGGCAAGGTGTAATTCCTTGTGAATGACCCGTGAACAGAACTTAAACGAGTCAGTAGAAGTATACTGCCCGTTCTCTGCTATGCAGATCAGCCGGACACGCTGCAACTGGCTTTCAACGCATTTCTGAACGGGAACAACCCGCCACATATCATTACCCTTTTCGTCAATCTCTTTTTTCAGAACGTGGATTGTATAATATTCCCCGTACTTCATTTCATTGCGCATTTGTGCGGTTTTTTCCTGTTTCAAGGCATTATAGAGGGTTTCACCAAAAGGAACGGTTCTGACAGATGCCGGAGTCTTTGGAGTTGTAAAGTACCATGAAGAACGCTGTTCACGTTTCCCCTGTTTCTCTACCACCCGGCGAACGTCAGCCCCGAAGTTGCGCTTTACAATCTGCTTATTGACGGACAGGGTTCTTTTTTCAAAGTCAATATCATCCCATGTGAGGGCGAACGCTTCACTGATCCGCAGCCCGGTATAAAATCCGATCATGAGCGGGATATAATACCGGGTGTCACGGAAACGGTCAATAATCTGGTTCCACTCTTCCAAAGTCAGAATGATCCTTTCTCTTGGCTTGCGCTCTACTTTGGGAAACTTCACCGATTTCATAGGGTTCTGACTGATATAGTGCAGCGGTTCAATGGCATAATCCAAAGCAGACTGGAACACGGTCAGTATTCCCACAATATGGCTCTTGGAATAGCCGTTCATTTTCAGATTGTTGGCGTATTCCTGTAATACTGTGGCATTGATCGCTTTCAGCTTATATGCCCCGAATTTGGGCTTTATATGACCTTCTATGATGCGGAGATATGCCACCTGTGTATTATATTTCAGATTTAGCTTGCAGGATAATTCATACCACTGATCCAGATAGTCAGAAACCGTGATTTCAGACGGTTCAAAGACCGTTCCGGCGTTGTTGTATTCGTTCATTGCCGCCGCAAGTGCGGCTTCTGCTTCTTTCTTGGTGCGGAAACCACCCTTTTCTTTTTTCTTCCTCTTGCCGTCAACCTTTCCCAGATCAAAATAATATGACCATGTTGAACCTCTTTTCCTTACTCCACCTTGCATAAAATCAGTCCTTTCTAATCTGCCGGGCGGCTTAGATTAAAAGGAAAATGTGATTATTTATTGAAGATGCTGTTTATCATTCATGTATTTGCCAATTCTCAAATCTATATTCTCTTTTGTGGTGTATTCTAAAGCATTCATTT
>DVHU01000095.1 GCA_018711815.1 Candidatus Egerieimonas intestinavium | reverse complement strand
ATTGACAATATGGAGAAATATTTTATAATAAAAACATCTCTTGCATGCAATAAACACAATAATTTGGTGAAATAGCCAAAAGTATTGGGGGAAATGCACAAGACGGAGGAATGTCAGCGAAAGAATTTTTTACAGAAGGAAAGGAGGAGTTATGGAAGAGAACATTAAGATGGAGCTGCGGCATGTGTCAAAATCCTTTCCGGGCGTAAAGGCCCTGGATGATGTGAGCTTTCAGCTGAAAAAAGGCAGCGTGCACGTTCTGTGCGGAGAGAACGGAGCGGGAAAATCCACGCTGATGAAGGTTTTGTACGGCCTGTACCGTCCCGATGAGGGGGAGATCGTCATTGACGGCAAAACGGTGGGCATCAGTTCGCCCATGGATGCCCGAAAAAATAAGATTTCCATGGTGTTTCAGGAGCTCTCTTACGTTCCTGATATGACCCTGGAGGAAAATTTATTTTTGGGGCGCTGGCATAAGAAGAGTCCGGTGCAGATGGATTGGAAACGTATCCGCCGGGAGACGGTGGAGCTGCTAAAGAGCGAGGGCCTGCCCTACGCCCCGGACACTCTGCTGCGGGATATGACGGTTTCCAACATCCAGATGCTGGAAATCTTGAAAGCCATCTCCTTTAATGCGGAGATCCTGATCATGGATGAACCCACCTCCTCCATCTCCAATCAGGATGTGGAATTTTTGATTGGCAAAATCAACGAGCTGAGAGACCGGGGCATGAGTATCATCTACATCTCCCACAAGATGGATGAGATCTTCCGCATTGCTGATGAGATCACCGTCCTTCGGGATGGAAAAACCATCAAGACCCTTCACCGGGACGAGACTAACGTGGATGAAATTATCGAGCTGATGGTGGGGAGAAAGCTGGAAAACCAGTATCCCAAGGAGGAGATTCCGGTGGGTGAGGAGCTTCTGCGGGTGGAGCATCTGACCAGGGCCGGAGTCTTTGAGGATATTAATTTCTCTGTGAAGGCGGGCGAGATCGTGGGCTTTGCCGGGCTGGTGGGAGCCGGACGAACAGAGGTCATGAGCGCTGTGTTTGGGATGGACAACTATGATTCCGGGAAAATTTCCCTGAAGGGAAAGTCTCTGGAGTGCCGCAGGAATATCCGCAAGGTTATTGACAGCGGCATTACCATGGTCACCGAGGACCGGAGGCGATATGGAATTATTCCCATAAGAAGTGTTCTGGAAAATGCTTCCCTGGCCAATTTAAAGAAGTATTTCAGCGGCGGCCGGGGGCACAAAAAGCAGGAGCTTAAGGAGGTCTCGGAAGTTTTCGGCAAGGTGCGGGTGAAAACGCCCTCCCTGGAGACGCCCATCGTCAATCTGTCCGGGGGCAACCAGCAGAAGGTCATCCTCTCCAAGTGGATGCTCTGCGAGAACGCCCAGGTGGTGATCATGGATGAGCCCACCCGAGGAATCGACGTGGGGGCCAAGAAGGAGATCTACGAGCTGATGAACGTGCTGGCGGCCAGCGGCAAGGGGATTGTGATGATTTCCTCGGAGCTTCCGGAGCTCATCGGCATGTGCGACAGAATTTATATCATGAAAGAAGGCAAAATTTCCGGCTGCCTGGATGAGCGGGAGCTGTTCAGCCAAGAGCGGATCATGAGCTTTGCGGTATCATAGCCGGGGGAGGGACCAAATGGAAAAGAAGAAATCTGTGGATATTTCCAAGTATCTGTCAAAGTACAGCTTGTTTATTATTTTAATCGTCATGATGATCATTTGCGGGTTTGCCAACGAGAACTTTTTGACGCCCAGCAACCTGATGAACGTGGCGAAACAGCAGACGGTGATCATCCTGCTGGCTCTGGGGGCTATGCTCCTGATCTCCGCCGGATGTCTGGATCTGGCGGCGGGTTCAAATCTGGCGCTGGCCAGCGTCATTGCCCTCTACGCCTACAAGGCTGTGCCCAGCGTGCTGCTGACCTTCCTGACGGCCATCGCAGTGGCCATCGTCTGTAACATGGTCAGCGGCGCCATGGTGACTGCCTTTAATACACCACCCTTTATCGCCACCCTCTCTGTCCAGCTGATGGCCAGAGGTATGGCCCTCTACATTACCCAGGGGCAAAACCAGTCCGGCCTGGGAGAGAATCTGGCGGCGGTGGGCCAGGAGAGCACCTTTGGCATTCCCAACAGCGTCTACATCGTGGTTATCTTTATCCTGATTATCGTCTACATCACCAAGCAGACCAGGCTGGGACGCTCGGTATTTGCGGTGGGAGGAAACGAGGAGGCGGCCAACGCCTCAGGCATCAGCGTGAAGGCGGTGAAGATGAAGGTATACGCCCTGAACGGCATCCTCACCGGAGTGGCCGCCACCATCTGGATGTCCCGGGTGAACAGCGCTATGCCCAACGGCGGGCTCAACTATGAGTTTGACGCCATGATCGCCACCATCGTAGGCGGCACCAGCTTCTCCGGCGGCGTGGGCTCCGCGGTGGGGACCGTGGTGGGCGCCTTCATCGTAGGATTTCTCAACAATATCATGAACCTGATGGGTATTGACTCCTACCTCCAGCAGGTGGTCCGCGGTATCATTATCGGCGGAGCGGTGATCTGGGATTTGTATTTCAAGAACCGCCGAGGCAGAAAGGCAAAATAAGAAACGGCGAGCGCAGCCGTGGGGCAAATCCCGGGAATCGCCCCGAAAACTGTGCCAAATCATATTCAATTTATTAAGGAGGACAGTATGAAAAACGTGTGGAAAAAAACAATCAGTGCAATGTTGTGTGCAGGTATGGTGCTGTCTATGGCTGCCTGCGGAAGCAAAGAGGATTCCGCGGCCAAGGACGACTCCACAGCCAAGGGAGAGGCGGAGGCCTCCGGTGATGAGGAGTATAAGGTGCTGTATGTGAGCCGCAATCAGGCGGATACCTTCGCGGCCCGGCTCTCCTCTGATTTTCAGAAATACTGGGAGAGCACCTACAAGGACAAATTTTCCTTTGACATCCAGGATGCCCAGGCGGACAGCGACAAGGAAAATCAGATCATTGAGCAGGCCATCACTGCCGGCTATGACGCCATCATCGTGCAGCCCAACGACAGCGATTCCCAGACTCCCTATGTGAAGCAAGGGGTAGAGGCAGGGGTGAAAATGCTGACCACCAACGCGGGAATCCGTGACATTGATGGAGCCTCCTGGATTGATGCGGATCCCTACGAGCAGGGCAAAGTTATCGCGGAGCTGGCCGTTGAGAAGGTTCCCCAGAATGCCAAGGTAGCCATTATGTCCTGCAACCCCGGAAATCTGCACACAGAGAGCCGCCTCCAGGCCTACAAGGATATCTTTGTGGCGGAGAGGCCCGACGTGGAGATCGTAGCCGAGAAAATTTGCGCCCAGAGCGACCAGGCCACCTTCATGCAGACCATGGAGGATTGGGTTCAGGCTTACGGAAAAATTGACGCGGTGCTGACCATCGGCGACGACCTGGCCAAAGCCTGCTACGAGGTGGTAAAGGATGATCCCACCTTTGCGGAGACCCAGTACTACGCCGTGGACGCCAACCCCGACGCTCTGCTGCGCATTAAGGCCGGACAGCAGACGGCCACCGTTATGCAGGATACCCAGGAGCTGGCCCAGAAGAATCTGGACGCCGCCTATCAGCTGCTGACCGGAGAGAAGGACATGGTGGAGGAGACCATTGAAACCATTCTCATCACCGAGGAAAATGTGGACGAGTATATTGAGAAATACATTGAGATCGGCATCATCACTCAGGAAGAGTACGACGCGGTAAAATAAACCGCCGGTGAAGGGAGAAATTGCCTGAATTCCCTGCCGGAGGGCGCGCTAACTCAAAAAGAGGGCTGCTGCGTTAAGCGATATTCTCGTATATTTATGCAGTTGTACTCAGCCTGCGCTCACCTGGAGCCTGCAGTCTCCAGGCTGTGCTCGGCGAATTCGTACAACCTGCATAAATATACGGAAATATTCGTTAATTGCAGCAGGCCTTTTTCGTGCGTCGTCCTCCGGCAGCAGCCAGGCGGTATTTGTTTTTCAGTATTTTGCGAACATTTTAAAAGTATTTGCTATAATGAATATATACTGGCTATTATACCTGCGCATAAGGGTTTTCGCGCTGGACGCGGAAGGCCGGGCGCTGAATTATGGGAGGTTTTTATGGGAGAAAAATATGTCATCGGGCTGGATTATGGAACACTCTCCTGCCGGGCCGTGTTAGCCTGCTGCGGCACCGGGGAGATTATCGCGGACGCGGTGCGGCCCTACGAACACCAGGTCATGGATCGGGCGCTGCCGGACGGGCGGACAGAGCTTTCCAGAAATTGGGCCCTGCAGCACCCGGGAGACTATCTGGAGGCCCTGGAGGTTACGGTTAAGGGGGTGCTGGAGCAAAGCGCAGTCAGCCGGGAGGAGGTGATCGGCATCGGCGTTGATTTTACATCCTGTACCCTGCTGCCGGTGGACCGGCAGGGGAGGCCTCTGTGCCTGAAGCCGGAATACGAGAGCCGTCCTCACGCCTACGTAAAGCTCTGGAAGCATCACGCGGCCCAGTATGAGGCGGATAAGATCAACCGGGTGCTGGCCAAGGGGGACTATCGGGAAAAGTACAAGATTGACGAGAAGGTATCCTCGGAGCTGCTGCTGCCCAAGGCCATGCAGATTTTGGACGAGGATCCGGAGCTTTACCGGGAGGCGGATCAGCTTCTGGAGGCCGGGGATTGGCTTACCCGCACCCTGACCGGTTCCGGCAAGCGCAGCGCCTCCACCGCCGGCTACAAGGCCTGGTGGCAGGAGGGGCGAGGATATCCGGAGAAGGGATTTTACCGGGCCTTTGATGAGCGTCTGGAGAATTTCGTGGAGGAGAAGCTGCCCGGGGAAATCTGCCCGGTGGATCAGGCGGTGGGCTATCTGAACCAGGAATGGGCCCGCAGGCTGGGGCTCTGCGCGGGCATTGCCGTGGCTCCGGTCATCATTGATTCCCATGCGGGGGTACCCGGAAGCGGCGTCCTTGAGAAGGGGCAGATGATGCTGGTGGTGGGCACCTCCAGCGTGGCTCTGGCCCTGAGCGATAAGCCCTATTACGGCAAGGGGATTGTGGGGACAGTGAAAAATGCCATCATCCCCGGCTATTATGCCCTGGAGTCCGGGATCGCCGCCGTGGGGGACGCTCTGGAATGGTTTGTAACCAGCTGCGTGCCCGCTTCCTGCCATGAGCAGGCCCGGAAGGAGGGGAGAAATATCCACGATTTTCTCTCCCGCAGGGCGGCAGAGCTAAAGCCCGGGGAGAGCCCGGTGATGGCGCTGGACTGGCTGGGGGGCAATAAGACGCCATACGTGGATGGAAGCCTTATGGGAGGCTTCTATGGGATCACCCTGCAGACCAGGCCGGAGGAGCTGTACCGGGCGCTTATTGAAGCCACGGCCTTTGGCACCCGGAGGATTGTGGAGAGCATGGAGGAGTCCGGCACCAAGGTGTGTGAGATCATCACCAGCGGAGGGATTTCCAAGAAAAATCCCTTCTTTATGCAGATCTACGCGGACGTGCTGGGGATGAAGCTGCGGGTGGCGGAGAATATACAGACGGCCGCCCTGGGGTCCGCCATCTACGCGGCGGTGGCCGCGGGAAGAGAAAAGGGAGGATATGACACGCTGGCCCAGGCCATACGGGCCATGACCCGGGTGGAGGAGCCCAGATATTATCCCATAAAAGAGAATCAGGAGGCCTACAGCCGCCTGTATGAGAAATATAAAGAAATGGCCGCTTTCTTTTCCAACTGGAGAGCATAGAAAAAGAGCGCTTTAGAAGTCAGAGTTAAAGAACTTCTAAGGCGCTCTCTTTCCTTGTATAAAACTATGATTAAGTGCCCTTTAAGCGTTATCGCGAAAATCGAACAAATCTTTTACAGGAACCTCCAGGGCGTCGGCAATGTCGAACAGCTTTCCAAGAGAAATAGAAGTCTTACTGTTGGGAGCTTCAATGTTGCTCATATGGGTACGGCTTATCTGGACAGCTTCGGCCAGTTCCATTTGTGTCATGCCGCGCAGACGCCGGTAGTATGCGATAGTAAGCCCCAATAAACGAAATTCGTTCATGCGTTTGTAATCCATAATTATTCTCCTTTCCACTCCTATTCTACAGTTTACGTGATAGGCAGAAAAAAGAAAACGATATACAAATAGACAAATGATAAGATTTAAATTGCAAAAGACGTGCGACAACATATATCTGCAATTTGATGCAGGCAAAAGACAAATTAGAAATAAAATTGTTATATTCTGGAAAAGGAAAAGAAATCTGGGAAGTGTCAGCTTCCATTTCCCGACAGATTATGGTATCATAGCCGTAAGATAGGCGCAGGAGGGCTGTGATACCTGCGTATGCCGGGTTCTGCGAATACCGCAGAAAGCCGGGGCTAAAAGGCAAAGAGACAGGAGAAGGAGAGACCATGGAGAAGGCGCGAAATCTGGGGCTGAATCAGGAGGAGGAGCTGCTGCGGCTGGGGAAGGCCCTGGCCTCGGAGGCCAGGATAGAGATCCTCAAGCTGCTCCGGGGACAAGAAATGAATGTCAATGAGATTGCGGAGCAGCTGAAGATCCCCTCATCCTCGGCGGCGGTTCATGTGCGGATCCTGGAGGAGGCCGGGCTTCTGGACACGGAGCTGCGCCCGGGTATCCGGGGGGCCAGGAAGATCTGCTCCTTTAGGGGCGGGCAAGTGTGCATAGACCTGGATTCCCCGGGGGAGCAGGAGCAGGCGGAGGTAATCTCCATGCCCATCGGCAACTATGTGGACTACCACGTGGAGCCCACCTGCGGAATTGTGGGGCCGGAGGGGCTCATCGACGAGGAGGACGAGCCCAGGTGCTTCTACAATCCCGGAAGAATTGAGGCCCAGCTGCTGTGGTTTGGCAGCGGATACGTGGAGTACCGGTTCCCCAATGCCTCCCTGCAGAACAGAAGCCTGCGGCGGATGGAGCTCTCTGCGGAGCTATGCTCGGAGACGGCCAATTATGACATGGACTGTCCTTCGGATATCACCCTGTGGATCAATGGCCTGGAGGCGGGCACCTGGCACTGTCCCAGTGATTTCGGCGGGCGGCGGGGCAAATACAGCCCCCAGTGGTGGCCGGTGACCAAGACCCAGTATGGCTGCCTGAAAACCTGGAGCCTGCGGGAGGAGGGGACATACCTGGACGGGACCTTGGTCTCCCCGGTGAAGCTGGCGGATTACCGCCTGGCAGAGCTGCCCTACATTTCCGTGCGGCTGGGAATCAGGCCGGAGGCGGAGCACCGGGGAGGGGTCAACATTTTCGGGGAAACCTTTGGTGATTATTCACAAAACATTTTGTTAAAATTTTTCTATTAAATTTGGGAAAAGGGCTTTACGGACGGGAGAAAAGTAGTATAATACAAAAAGAAACAAAAATTATGTTTTAAAACAAAAAAATTAAATCAAATAAGGAGATGCGGGGATGAAAGAAAAACTGATGAAGGAGTTTGAGAAAATCTTCGGCAGCACGGACGGGGTTCGGACATATTTTGCGCCCGGCCGGGTAAACATGATAGGTGAGCACACAGATTACAACGGAGGCCATGTGTTTCCCTGTGCGCTGACCATCGGAACCTATCTGCTGGCTAAGAAGCGGGAGGACACAAAGCTTCGCTTCTACTCCATGAATTTTCCGGACGCAGGGCTCATGGAGTCCAGCCTGGAGGATCTGGTGTGGAAAAAGCAGGCCGGCTGGACTAACTATCCCAAGGGAGTCATGTGGGCCTTCCGGGAGAAGGGCTATCAGGTGGACTGCGGATTTGACATCCTTCTCTTTGGAAACATCCCCAACGGCTCCGGTCTTTCCTCCTCCGCATCTGTGGAGCTGGCCACCGGAGTGATGCTGCGGGATATGTTTGGCCACCAGGGGCTTACCATGATCGACCTGTCCCTGATCGGCCAGTTCGCGGAAAATAACTTCAACGGCGTAAACTGCGGAATCATGGATCAGTTCGCCATCGCCATGGGCAAGAAGGACGAGGCCATCTTCCTGGACACCAGCGACCTGTCCTACCAGTACGCGCCCCTGAAGCTTCAGGGAGCCCGGATCGTCATCGCCTGCTCCAACAAGAAGCGGGGGCTGGGAGATTCCAAGTACAACGAGCGCCGGGCGGAGTGTGAGGAGGCTCTGCGGGAGCTGCAGACCAAGCTTTCCATCAACTCTCTGGGAGAGCTGACGGAGGAGGAATTTGAGGCCAACAAGGATCTGATCGCGGATCCTGTCCGCCGCAGAAGGGCAAAGCACGCAGTGTACGAGAACCAGAGAACCGTGGAGGCGGTAAAGGCCCTTCAGCAGGGAGATATCGCTGCCTTCGGCCAGCTGATGAACGCTTCCCACGTATCCCTGAGAGACGATTACGAGGTGACGGGAATTGAGCTGGACACCCTGGCAGAGGAAGCCTGGAAGTGCGAGGGCGTCATCGGCTCCCGGATGACCGGAGCCGGCTTCGGCGGCTGTACCGTTAGCATTGTGGAGACGGACAAGATCGACGCTTTCATCGACCGGGTAGGAACGGCCTATAAAGAGAAAATCGGCTACGGGGCTGACTTTTATGTGGTAGATATCGGCGACGGCGCCCGCTGTCTTGACTAAGGGCGCGTGTTCTGGGTGAAAAACAGGAGGAAAGAAAGATGAAAATTTTGGTGACAGGCGGTGCGGGATATATCGGAAGCCATACCTGCGTGGAGCTTCTGGAGGCAGGCTACGACGTGGTGGTTGTGGACAATCTCTACAATGCCAGCGAGAAGTCCCTGGAGAGGGTGAAGGAGATCACCGGCAAGGAAGTGACCTTCTATCAGGCGGATATCCGGGACAAGGAAGCCTTGGATCAGATTTTTGACAAAGAAAAGGACGTGGAGGCGGTTATCCACTTTGCGGGGCTGAAGGCTGTGGGAGAGTCCGTGGCCAAGCCCATGGAGTACTATGAGAACAACATTGCGGGCACCTTGAATCTCTGCGATGTGATGCGCAATCACGGGGTGAAAAACATTATTTTCAGTTCCTCCGCCACCGTGTACGGGGATCCGGCTTTTGTGCCCATCACCGAGGAGTGTCCCAAGGGAACCTGCACCAATCCCTACGGTTGGACCAAGTGGATGCTGGAGCAGATTCTCATGGATATCCAGAAGGCAGACCCCCAGTGGAATGTGATCCTTCTGCGCTACTTCAACCCCATC